>JAIDRX010000162.1 GCA_029061495.1 Clostridia bacterium | reverse complement strand
TATTAGATTTAGAGCTTCAGGAAGGCAGCGGCGACGGAATGGACCTATTAGACAAACTGCGCTCTACTATTCTTTGCCCCACGCCGTACATTGTCGTTAATACCAATAACGCAAGCAAAATTACGCGAAGCAGCGCAAAAAAGATGGGCGCGGATTACGAATTTGCAAAATGGCAAAAAGGATATTCGCCCAAAATGGTTATAAATCAACTGCTTTTAGTTATGCCCTCTATTTTGGGCAGTGAAGAAGAACCTCCCGCCCCTATTTCCGAAAGTCAATTAGAAAACAAGATGCGCGACTTTGTGCAGGACGAATTTAACAAACTCGGTTTAAGTATAAAAAATGCAGGCTACGGCTATCTGGTTGACGCCGTTATTCTGGCGGCCAAAGGTGAAAATCAAAATTGGGCAAAAATAATCGGCGATAAAATCGGCAAAAACGAAAACGGCGTTACGCACGCAATGCAATACGCGATAAACAATACCTGGACTAACGCAGACACAAATAACTTACTGAAGTATTACACCGCGCCGTTGCGTAAAGATAAAGACGCGCCGACAGCTAACGAGTTTGTATTTTACTACAAACAAAAACTGATAAGCTACCTTAACAGATAAAGTAAAAGCGGGTTGCAAAATTGCAACCCGCTTTTTGTTTGCCGATTATACAAAATATATATTTACAAACCAATTCCAAACCTTTTTAAGATAACTCCACATATGTACGCCCTCCTTTTTTTTGAGTGTAAAGCAGGAGGGCTTGTTAAATTTTAAGAGGTTTTATCGAAATTTAACTTAAATTGTTATATAATTAATTTATGAACAGCATTATTATTTCTTTGATTAAATACACCGCAATTTTTATTTGCATTTTGTACGCCTACACCCGCCTGTTGCGCATAAAGCTGAAGGCTTGGGACATATTCGATATCCCGATATTTATAGTTTTGTCCGCAGTTTTGCATTTCATAAAAATCTATGTAGAAATACTTATACCGATAGGCTTCCTGATATTCGGCATCATATTTCTATTTTTACGCTTCCGAAAAACTATTTACGAAACTGTCACGGTAAGTACTATTGCGCTGGGCATAACAATAGTAATATTTGTTTTATCTACTTTTTTATCCTACATTGTTTCACTCGGTTTGTTTCTCATTAAAAACGAAAGCCTTAAAGATATATTTTTATCATTTATTGTCGGCATAATTCAAATTTTGGGTATTTTCATTTTGTTTAAGATTAAACGCTTTCGAAGCGGTATTAATACAAAAAGCAAAAACGCAACCTTTGACATTTTACTGTACATAAGCGTAGTTTGCATTTTTACTATGGCGTTGCTATACGCAGAAGACATAAAACGATCTATGGTTAAAGTCGTTCTTCTCGTTATAGCGTTATGCGGTCTGTTGCTTATAGTTTGGTGGCGCAGGCACATTACTTACAACTACCGCGAGGCGGTAAACCGGCAAAACGTCAGCCGTATGGAAGACACGATAGCGGAGTATAAATTAAACTCCGCCGAAAACGAATTGCAGGTTGCCGTGTACGCCAAACTTTTTCATTATCTTAACAAAGCCATACCAGACTGCGCCCTCCTTGCGGAAAGCGCCGCGGAACAAACAGGTTGTGCAGACGCGTGCGCCGTCAAAGATATGTTGCAACGAGTTTTGCGCGAGATGAACCTTGCAAACGAAAAGTGCAGTTTACAAAATATTCCGCAAACGGGTGAAAAGGTAATCGACGCGCCTATTATCCGTCTGTTTACAGCGGCGGAACGTAAAAACTTTAACGTGAGCGCAGAGCTTTGCGCAGACGTTGAAAGCTGGTTTACCGAAGGCAAGTTAGGTAAAGACGATATACATATTCTGCTTACGTACCTTAGCGACAACGCAATGATTTCCGCCCTCGGCTCGCCCAATGCAAAAGTGCGCGTTGAACTTGGCGAAACGGCAAACAAAAAGCCGCTTATCCGCATTTACGACAGCGGCGAGCAGTTCGACGAAACAGTGCTTGCCAGGCTCGGGTTGGAACAAATTACTACCCGCGCGGGTGTCGGCGGCAGCGGCATAGGTCTTTTTACCGTTTCTGAAATTTTGGCAAAGTACGGCGCAAGCTTTACGCTTGACGAAGCTCCGGGCAAGTTCGGGTTCACGAAGTTTATTGAAATTGCCTTTGACGGGCGGCACACGCTTACGGTGCGCACTTGCCGTGAAAGTGTTGTTGCCGTTTGCGCCGCACGCAAGGATATTACGGTTGAACGCGTTGAAAATCTGCGCGACGGAACGAACGGATAAAGCTTGTACTTAAATAATGTTAAACTTTAATTCGGGGTTATAGTCTAAACCGAATTTCTTTGCTTTCTTCCAATAGAAAAGCACTTCAAGACATTCTATGTAGGCGTACCACTCACCGACGATATATTCATTTTTGAAGTCTGCGCCGCGCAGCTCGGCTAAGTTTGTTTCTATCGTTTCGATTAAATATGCCAGCACTTGCTCGGCAGTAAGTTTATTTTGCATTTTTTCTCCTATGCTATGTAAATGCTTTCAACATTTTTCGCGGTTAATCGACATAAGCATAACATATGCACGCAAAAAATAATCTCCTTATCTGTACCGATTTTTTCTCCGTTTTTCTCCTTTTTTGTCCTTTCTTTACTTAACGAAAGCGGCGGGCGCTTTGATTTGCGCCCGCCGCTTAATTTTGCAATGATATTAAATTTCTATTAAAAATCCGCGGGTGCGGAGTTTTTGCTCTATCTCGTCAAGTACCTTTTCGCTTTCGGCGGAAACGGTGTGATAATGGTATCCGTCGGTTACGCTCATCAACGGTTTTGACGCGCCCGAAAAAAGCGAGCGGTACAGCTCTTCAACGTGCATACGGCTTGACAAATCAAGGCGAGCGGAAATTCTGCCGTACACCCTGTGGTTTACGAAAACGTCCTCTATCTTTCCGCCCGAGGATATAACGAGCTCGCCCTCCTCCACCAGTTCTTCAAACGAATGGCGGCACTTGAAAACACGCGTTGCCTGCGTTTTGGTATTTAAAACGTAGCCGCGGTTTGTGGAAGTTATGTCGTATCCGTTTGCGCGCAGAATTGCAATATCCTGCACTATAACCTGTCGGGATATATCAAACCTTTCCTTTAATACGTTTGCGGGTATCGGGTTATCCGTATTACCCAGCAAACTTAAAATTTCATTTCTACGGGTTTCCGCTTTCATTTTCCCTCCAAGGGGTGCAGGTTTTTAAGCGACAAATCGAGTATGGGTGCGGAGTGGGTAAGTGCGCCGCTTGATACGAAATCTACGCCCGTATCCGTAATGTTTTTTATGTTTTCGCGGGTAACGTTTCCACTGCACTCGGTAAGCGCTCTGCCGCCGATAAGTTTAACCGCCTCTTTCATTTCAGCGGGGGTCATATTATCGAGCATTATTATATCCGCGCCAGCCTCTACCGCCTCGCGGCACATATCGAGGTTTTCAACCTCGACTTCGATTTTGCGAACGAAGGGTGCGTAAGCCTTTGCGCGGGCAACCGCCTCTTTTACGCTACCCGCCGCGCCGATGTGGTTATCCTTTAAAAGCACTCCGTCCGAAAGGTTATAACGGTGGTTGTTTCCACCGCCCACTTTTACGGCGTATTTTTCGAAAATGCGCATGTTGGGCGTAGTCTTGCGGGTGTCCAAAAGCTTGGTTTTTGTTCCCTGTAAAAGCTTGACAACTTCCGCGGTGTAGGTTGCTATGCCGCTCATTCTCTGCAAGAAGTTTAAAGCCGTTCGCTCGCCCGAAAGCAGTACTCGAATATCGCCTTTAACCTCGGCTAAAAGCTGACCCTTTTTAACCTTGTCGCCGTCCTTGGCGAAAAATTTAACTTCCGTTCTTTCGTCTAAAATTTTAAATACGCGCTCGAACACCGGAAGTCCGCAGATAACTCCGTCCTGCTTGCAGATAAGCTGAACGCTGCCCAAAACGTAGTCTTTAATAACCGCGTTGGTCGAAACGTCCTCGTCGGATATATCCTCTTTAAGCGCACTTTTAATAAGTTCGTCCGCGTTAATTTTCATGCTTACGGGGTTTAACATTTTCCGCCTCCTTAATTGCGTTGAGTAAAATATTTTTATATTCTTCAAACAGTTTGTCTAAGTCTTTATAATCGTCAAAGTTTAATTTTGCCGCGGCGGACTTCGCTTTGCCCTCGTCCGCGGTTTTATAGTTTTGCGCTATATCCTTTGCGGCGCGCTCGGCAAACAAGAGGCTTTCAAGAAGGGAATTAGAGGCAAGCCTGTTTGCGCCGTGAACGCCGTTGCAACATGTTTCGCCTACGGCATACAGACGAGGCAAAGTCGTCTTGCCTTCAAGCCCACTGCGGATACCGCCCATAAAATAGTGCTGTGCGGGTACCACGGGGATACACTCGCGGAACACGTCGTACCCCTCCTCCGCGCATTTTTTAACGATGCCGGGGAAGTGCGCGCGCACCTCGCCCTCGTCTATCCCGCGCATATCCAGCCAGACGAATGGGGTGTTATCCTTTTCCATCTGCGCGTAGATTTCCGCCGTTACGATATCGCGGGGCTGTAATTCGTCCGTGAACCTTTTGAAGTTTTTATCGAGCAGCACCGCTCCCTCGCCGCGGACGGATTCGGAAATTAAAAAGCTTCTGCCCCCCTCTTTGTCCGTATACAGCGTGGTCGGGTGAATTTGAATATAGTTTACGTTATCTACGGCAACGCCGCGCTTTAAGCATATTGCAACTCCGTCGCCCGTAAGTAAGCGGAAGTTCGTTGACTTATCGAAAACTCCGCCTATGCCGCCGCACGCAAGCACGGTGTAGTCCGCGTACACGCATTTAGTCTTTCCCGAAGTTTTCTCGTGCGCAACGATTCCGAAGCATTCGTCCTTTGACGAAATTATATCAAGCATTACCGTCTCGGGAATAATTTCAACGTTTTTAAGCGAGCTTACCTTTTGCATTAAATGCGAGGTTATCTCTTTGCCCGTGCAGTCCTCGTGGAAGCATATTCTGTTTTTCGAGTGTCCGCCCTCGCGCGTGGCGGCAAGCGTTCCGTCCGCGTTGCGCGCAAAGTCTACGCCTATTTCGATTAGCGAATCTATAACGCCTTGCGACGAGCGTATCATACACTCGACTGCGGCGGGGTTGTTTTCGCCGTGTCCCGCGCGCATAGTATCCTCAAAGTAGCTTTGATAGTCGCCCTCGTCCTGCATGCGGCAGATGCCGCCCTGCGCAAGATAGCTGTCGCTCTTCTCGGGCGTGCCCTTGCAAATTAAAAGGACGCTTTTATTACCCGGGATATTAAGCGCGCAGTTGAGCCCTGCGACCCCCGCGCCAACGATTATTACGTCGTACCTGTCTTTCAAATTAAACCTGCTTAACATGTTTTAGTATATTAAAGTTTACACTAAAAGTTTACACCTGTCAAGGCATATGTAAAGGTTTGTAAAAATAAAAAGGGCGGAGGTTCAAATCCTCCGCCCGGTAAAATATTTATCTGCCTTCTTCAAACTTTTCCATAAAGTGCACTTTTCCGTCCTTTTTATAGCACGGCATAGTGTCAAGCTGAACGTTGTGAATACTCTTGAAAACGCTCGCCTCGACGTCGGGGTTCTTTTCCTTAACGCGCTTTATAATTTCCTTTACTTCCTGCCGTGCCGAATACCCCTGCTCGCCCAAAGCAAGCCCTTCGGTCTTTTTGCACGCGCAGGCGATAAACTTTAAGTCGTTATAGTGTTGCCAGTGGATTATATCGTCCTCGGCAATGCAGTACATAGGGCGTATAAGCTGCATGCCGTTGAAGTTGTTGCTCCTTAGCTTCGGCAGCATACCCTGAATTTGTCCGCCGTACAGCATACCCATCAAAGTTGTTTCGATAACGTCACTTAAGTGGTGCCCGAGCGCGATTTTGTTACAGCCCAGCTCCTCGGCGCGGGCGTACAGAAAGCCCCGCCTCATTCTCGCGCAGAGGTAGCAGGGAGACTCGCCCCCGATGACGTCCGTAACCTCGAATATATCGGAGTAAAAAGTTTTTAAGGGAATTTCCAGAAGCTGCGCATTCTCTTCTATTAGCTTTGCGTTCTCCTCGTTGTAGCCGGGGTTCATTGAAATGAACTCGACCTCGAACGGAATTTCGCTGTGGCGCTTAAGCTCCTGCATAAGCTTTGCCAAAAGAAAGCTGTCCTTTCCGCCCGAAACGCAAACGGCAATTTTGTCGCCCGCCTCTATAAGAGAATACGCCTTTACCGCCTTTAAAAACTTTGACCAGATACCCTTGCGGAATTTTGTTATTATTGACCGCTCTACGGTCTGCACCTTCGATAACTGTTTACCCATTAATCCCGGTCGAAGTGCTCTTCTTCCTCGTCGTGGGGGTCGGGGAACTGCGCCTTGTCGTAAGCTATTCCGTTTTTGTCGTAATAGTCTTTAATAGCGGCGCGGATTGCTTCCTCTGCAAGAACCGAACAGTGCATCTTGTGTGCGGGGAGTCCGTCCAAAGCCTCGGCAACGGCTTTGTTGGTAAGCTCTAAAGCTTGCGATAAGGGCTTGCCCTTTATAAGCTCGGTAGCCATAGACGACGATGCTATCGCACTGCCGCATCCGAACGTCTTGAATTTGACGTCCTCGATAATTCCGTCCTTTATTTTGAGATATATCTTCATTATATCCCCGCATTTTGCGTTACCCACCTCGCCGACGCCGTCCGCGTCCTCTATTATGCCCACGTTGCGGGGATTGGTGAAATGGTCCATAACTTTTTCACTGTAAAGCGCCATGATATTCTCCTTTTACTTTTTAATGAAGTGTTTTATTTTTCCGCTTTCAAGGTCGTCCCAGAACGACGAAATGCCGCGTACGGTTTTTACAACTTCGGGAACTTCCTTGATTATATAGTCTATTTGCTCTTCGGTATTTTCCTCCGACAAAGTAAGTCTTAAAGAGCCGTGCGCAATCTCGTGCGGAAGTCCCAGAGAAAGTAAGACGTGCGAAGGCTCTAAACTTGCCGTAGTACACGCAGAGCCCGACGACGCACAGATACCTTTCGCATCTAAATGCAAAAGTAAACTTTCGCCCTCCGTTCCCTCGAAACTGATATTGACGTTGTTAGGTAAACGTTGTTTTAAGTCGCCGTTTAACCGGGAGTACGGAATTTTCAAAAGCCCTTCTATAAGCTTGTCGCGCAAAGCTTTTTCTTTTTCGATATTTTCGGACATGTGCTCGCAGGCTTCCTGCAAAGCCGCCGCCATTGCAACTATGCCGCCGATGTTCTCCGTTCCCGCACGGCGGCCGCGTTCCTGTGCGCCGCCCTCTATAAAGGTGTTTAGAGGAATACCGCGCCTGCAATACAGCGCGCCCACCCCCTTGGGTCCGTGGAATTTGTGCGCCGAAATCGAGAGCATATCTATATTATCAGCCTGAACGGCCACTGGGATATGCCCCACCGCCTGAACGGCGTCCGTGTGGAATACCACGCCCGCCTTTCTGCAAACCGCTCCTATTTCGCGGATGGGCTGAATTGTTCCCACCTCGTTATTTGCATACATAATTGTAACCAGTGCGGTGTCGGGGCGGATAGCCTTTTCAACCTCTTTTGCGGTAACAAGTCCGTTTGAGTGGACGTCAAGGTAGGTTACCTCGAAGCCCTCTTTTTCAAGTTTTTTTAAAGTATGCAAAACGGCGTGATGCTCGAACGCGGTAGATATAATGTGCTTTTTACCCTTGCGAGCACCGTTTATAGCCGCCGAGCATATGCACTGGTTGTCCGACTCGCTTCCGCCCGAAGTGAAGTATACCTCGCGCGGTTCGCAGTTTAAGCACTTTGCAATTTTTTCACGCGCCGAATCCAGCGCCTCTTTTGCAACCTGCCCCACGGTATGAAGCGACGAAGGGTTGCCGTACACCTCTTTAAGGTAAGGCAGCATTGCCTCTATTGCCGTATCGCTCATTGCGGTTGTTGCAGCATTGTCAACGTAAACTGTTTTCATTTTAATTCCTATTTATTTAGTATGAATTGATTATATAAATTAATTCCTATTTTGTCAATAGGAATTAGCGCATATTTTTATTTTATTAAATCTTTTAAAGTTTTTGAATTTAAAAAGTTCATTATAACTTCGTCAAGCTCTTTGAAAAGCGGAAGGGTCTGGCACTTTTCCGCATTTTCACAGCCGCCGTTTTCAAGACAGGAAACGGGTGCAAGCGAGCCCTCGCCCGACTGCAGAATTTCTGCAACGGTGTACTCCTCCGCGCGACGCGCAAGCTTATATCCGCCCTGCTTCCCGCGCGCGCTTACGACGAAGCCCGCCGCCGACAACTGCTTTGCGGAAGTCTCCAAATACTTTAAAGACTCGTTCTGCCTTTCGGCTATATCGCTTAACGATATAAAGCCCTCACCCTCGTGGCGGGCTAAATCTATCATAACTTTTAAGGCGTTTCTGCCCTTCGTCGTTATCATCATAGGGCAATCAACCTCCGTATTCTATCATTTTTTCAATACACTTTACAGCCTGCTTTCTCAAGTTTTCGTCCAAAACTATTTCCTCGCCGCCGCGCCCCTCGAGACAGTGCAAGACGTCCGCAAGGGTCGTAAGCTTCATATTGTGGCAGACCAAATCTTTTGAAAGGGGATAAAATTCTTTATCGGGACACTTGAATTGCAAATGCTGAACTATCGAGTTTTCCGTACCTATTATAAATTGCTTTTTGTCCGACTTTCCCGCATAGTCCATTATGCCCGAAGTCGAGCCGACATAGTCCGCCAAAGCTACCACTTCGGGACGGCACTCGGGGTGAACTAAAAAGAGAGCCTCAGGGTGAGCCGCCTTAGCTGCTACTACTTCAGACTTTTCAATCTTTGCGTGCGTGGGGCAACCGCCCGAAAGGAGCTTGAAATTCTTTTCGGGTACCTGCGCCTTAACGTAAGAACCCAGATTTATATCGGGGATAAACAGAATATTTTTCTGCGGGATAGCCCTGCAAATTTTAACCGCGCTTGACGAGGTTACGCAGACGTCGGCAATGGTCTTGAGCTCCGCCGTAGTATTGACGTAAGCTACCACCGCATAGTCGGGGTACATCTTTTTTACTTCCGCAATTACTTCTCTATCGAACTGCTCCGCCATGGGACAGCCCGCCTGCGGACTTGCAAGAATAACCTTTTTGCGCGGAGAAAGCATTTTAACCGTTTCCGCCATAAAGCGGACTCCGCACATAATAACAGTACTCTGCGGCGCGGTCTTAGCCTTTACGGACAGCGCATAGCTGTCGCCGACGAAGTCGGCAACCTCGCACACGTCCTCCGACATATAGCTGTGCGCAAGAATACAAACGTCTTTTTCCGCCTTTAGTTTTAAAATTTTTTCCTGAACGTCTTTAATCATAACCGTGAAAAAATTATACTATAAATTTGTTTCAAGGTCAATATAATTGCGGCTTGCCGCTCAAAAATTTATAATCGACAAAATTGTATATTTTAATGCGTGATTAAATTTAAACCAAACAAATATTATAAACCGTGATAATTAAAGAGGTGGTTATATGAAGGTTTCATTATTCTACGGTATGAAGGTTGAAAGCTCTTCCGGCAAGCGCGGATACGTCATTTCCGTAAACGTGAACGGCGGAAGATTAGAGTGCCTTGTATGCGCGGACGAGGACGAAAACGAATTCTCCGTAGACGTTAAAAATATTATAAGCGTAAAAGAGAGCATAAAGTTCGAGGACAGGGAAAGCGCGATTAAAGCAAGCACTCCCCTCCGCCTCGGCAAGCCGGTTTACGACAACGATGGAATGTATATGGGAACGCTAACAGACTTTTCGGTTGAAAAGAACGTACTTAGCGCGGCGTTCGTAGGCAGAAAAAAATTCTCCGCGGACGACTTGGTCTGCGGAGACGCGGTTATTGTTAAGAGTAAAGCGCGCGTGCTTAAAAGCGACGTTAAAAAGGACGGGCGCGTTATATTAAAGCGCGGCACTCCCCTCACTCCCGAGGTTTTGCAAAAGGCCCAGCAGGAGGGCGAATACGTCCAGACTAACTTAAAAACCTTATAGAAAATAAAGAGTGATATAAACGGTGCAGATGCAAGCAAGACAAGGCAAACGAGCATTTACGAGGGGCGCGTACACCGACGTACGCAACCTGAAGTAAAGCGGAGTTTAACGCAGTATTGCGCAGCATATGCGCCGTTTAAACATTATACTTAGCCATTAATTTTAAGAGCGCGTTAAAATTCTCGTTTAAAATATCAGACTCGGTCGGGGATAAAGTTCCCTTCATCTGCAATACGGCGAGGTTGTTTTTCAGCTTTTCAAGCTCCTGCCTGTCGCCCTTGCCGAGGTTCTTATTTAAAAGCGCGTCGGTAACGGATATGGCATGCTCGAGACGGACGCTGCTCTTTGCCGCGGGGACGTCCGCGCGCACCGCTTTCACCGGCTGCGTTACGGGCATTGCCGAAAGTGCAACCTGACTTACGGGAGATACCCGGCGCACCCTTTCCCTTGCTATAAAGCAAAGTATACCGTATGCAAGATACCCCACGCACCAGAAAAGCACGGCGGCGAGCACCGACTGCGGCAAGCCGTTTTCGGTAAGATACGCCGCAAGCGTTATTGCCGCGTACGCGTTGACGAGGCACAGGTACGGCCTTTTTGAGAAATACCGAAGTTTTGGTATACAAAGGCACATGATAAGCGTTACCACGGACAGCGCTGCAAACGAGCCCCATATAATCCAGATAAGCGTGTCGAAAGCAACCGAAGCAACAGAGGAATAAACGTTATTGATAAATTGAGTAAACATAAGCGTTTAAATTATAGCCGTACTTTCATTGCGAAAGTACGGCTATTTTGTCGGATAAACGCTAATTAAGTACTATCTGGCGTTTTAAAAAGATATTTACTATCGCGCACTTTATGCTTGCCTCGTCAACGTGCATAATAAGCGCAACCGCCTTTTTATACAGCGCAAGCTGGCGCGAATATGTTTTTATAAGCGCTTCGTCGTCCTTGTGCGAATATTTGTAGTCAATTATCCTGAACCCTCCGCGCGTTTCGGCAAGCAAGTCTATCGCGCCCTGAACGAGAATTTCATCGCAAGCGGAGCTGTCCAAAATTTCATTTGCGGGAAGGCGGCATAAAAACTCCTGCTCGCGAAACAGCCTTGCCCCCGCAACTTCGTCAAAGACGGGCATACTCAAAATTTCCGCCAAGTCCGCGGCGCTTAAAAGTTGCTTCTGCTCCTCGGTCAAAAGCTTTAAGGAAACGAACTTTTCTATCTCGCCCGCAATCTCCTTTTCGCCCTTTATAGAAAAGTCGCAAAGCTCTAAAAATCTGTGGTACGCCGTGCCGCGCTCGGTACCCGTTTCACCTTCGCCCGAAAACAGCTCGTGCGGACGGAAATAGTCCTCGTCCGAAAGCTTTAATATTGCCGAGGCAGAACTCTTTACAGGCAGGTTAACGCTTTCCGCATTTTGATACTCTCGCATAAATCTTTCGGATAAGTTTTGCTTAACCTCTTCGTCGGGGTTGGATATCATAGGCGGGATCTTGTCCGCGCCCTTGAAGTCGTCGCGAGCGGGCAACTCCTCCGCGCCGAAAAGCGACGTATCGAAAAGCTGCGCGTAGCACCTTGCCTCGGCCGCGTCCACCGCGTTGTAGGGCTTATATTCCTTAGCCATAACGTGCAGGCGGCACATTGCGCGCGTGCAGGCAACGTAAAAGAGGTTAAGCTCGTTTTTCAGCTCTTCCCTCTCGGCGCGCTCGGACACAAGTCGGCGCAAAACCGTGGGGTAAGTAAGCATTGCCTTTTCGTCGTGGCAGACGGGTGCAAAGCCCAGCACCTCGTCAAAGGGAAGTTCGTTTTGCTCTCTGCCTTTAAAGGTGGCGCAGATATCGGCGATTATGACGACGGGGAACTCAAGCCCCTTGCTTGCGTGCATCGTCATAACTTTTATACTGTCGGACGAAGCCGCAGCCTGCGCGGGGATATCGTACCCGCCCTCTTTAAGCGCGGCAAGGAAAGCCGAAACGCTTAAAGACGATCCCTCCGCGGCAAGCCTCCGCAAAGATTTAAGCTTTTCGCCTCCGCCCGAAGCGTACGTTGCTTCAAGATAAGTATCCTCTAAAATTTTATCTATTATCTCCGCGGCGGTGAAAACCTCTGAAAGAGAACGAAGCTCTGCAATGCGCGCGTAGAATTTTTCAAGCTTTTGCGAAATGGTATCCCTAAATCTTTCCGCATACTTTTTACAGCACGAGCGGAATGTTTCCCTGCCCGAGTTTTTCGCCGCAATTCTTATTGCCGCAAGCTCGTCGCAGGACATATTGCCTAAGGGCGATAGTAGCGCGGTTGCAAGGGGGATATCCTGCTGGACGTTGTCTATATACGAAAGGATATCCAGCATCTCTTTAACTTCGGGGCGGTCGCAGATGTTGCCCTCCTGCGCACCCGCAACGGGATAGCCCGCGTCGGTAAGCGCGCGCACTATGCCCGCGGTTTCGTCGTTGCCGCGCTTGCGGGTAAGTATGCAGATATCCCCCGCCTGCGTATCAACCATACAGCCCGACTTCAAATCGTAGTGCTGTGATTTTAATTCCCTCTCTACTATTTCCAGAACGGCAAGCCCCTCGCGCGTATGGCGCACTTCCTGCGCGCCCGACTTTACCGAGTATACTTCCCTCTCCTCGGCTTCCTTTTCGTCCTTGCCGAAAATATGAATTTGCGCTTCTCCGAAGTCCTTAGGATACCCGCCTCCGCCGTACATCATACCGGTGCGCGAATAGTCGAAGCCGCAACTCAATTCGGTCATAACCTGCGAGAAAAGCGCGTTGACAAAGTCGAGTACTTTATCCGACGAACGGAAGTTGCTTGAAAGCCTCAAAGCGTTTCCGTCGCCCCCTTCGAGGCGTGAAAACTTTTGTGCAAAGAACAACGACTTGCTTCCGCGGAAGCCGTATATAGCCTGCTTGACGTCGCCGACTAAAAATACGTTTTCACCGCCGACCTTTTCGATAATCTCTTCCTGCACGGGGTTGACGTCCTGATACTCGTCAACGTAAACGCAGGTATATGTCGACTTAATTTCTTTAAGCGCTTCGCTATCGTTCAAAAGCGCCAAAGTTAAATGCTCTAAGTCGTTATAGTCCAGCTTGTTTTCGTCGCGCTTTATCGCGGTGTATTCGTTATCGAAATCGAGAAGGATATTTGCAAGTGCGACCGCCGTTTTACCGCTTTCGTAAAATCTCTCCCTCTCCTCCGCCTCGGTTGCAAAGCCGTCGTAAACTGCCTTATATGCGTCGGCAAGCGAGGCGCGGAACTGCTTGTAGCTTTCGCCCGAAAGCTTGTCCGTATCGGTCTTATCCACGGGCTTACGCGTAACCGACAGGGGCGGCAGGGGTGAAAAAATTCCGTTTTGCGCCGCACTGTCCAGCGCGCTTTTCATTTCGTTGAAAATTTTATTATATATGTCCGCGCGGGTACATTCAAATGTCTTGGCAAAGCTTTCGACGTTCTCTTTTAACTGCGCGAACTTTTCCGCCGCAAATGATGAGTACTCTTTGCAAACCCTCTCGAAGCCGCCCTCGGCGTAGATATTATTTATCGATGACAAAAGATCGGTATAGTTTGCGTTGACCCTTATCTTTTCGTACGACGACAAGATAAGCCCGCGCAGAAAGCTGTCGCTTCGCTTTTTGCGGTAACACTTTAAAAGCCGTTTAAAGTCGGCGTTGTCCTCGGAATAATACCTGTCGAACAGGTTATCGAGGGCACGCGATTTAAACTCCTTCGCCGCCGAATCGTCCGCGGAAATTATATCAAACGTTCCGTCTATGCCGACGGTGTAAAAGTACGTCCTTAAAAGCTTTGCGCAGAATGCGTGTATGGTGGATATGCTTGCAGTGGGAACTTTTGAAAGCTGAACTTTCAGCCGCGCGCGCGTAGTATCGTCCGCACCGTCCATTCTTGCAATTATAGCCGAGCGAAGTTTTTCCTTCATCTGCGCCGCCGCCTTTTTGGTAAAGGTTACGGCGAGCACGCTGTCCAAATCCGCGCCGCCCTCTATCGCCGCGACGAGCTTGTTTATCATTACGAAAGTTTTACCGCTCCCCGCCGAGGCGGAAACTATAGTCTTGCCGGCGCTTTGGATTGCGGCGGCTTGTTCTTTTGTAAATTCCATTATTTACCGCCCTCCGCCTTGCGCACGATGTCCGCTATCTCCGCGCACTTAATAGATTTTACTTTTCTTTCGGCACCGTCTATCCCCTCGGCAAAGCCGCAGCTTCCGCCCATCTTGCAATAGGCGCAGGCGTCTTCCGCAGGCGAAGGGGTAATGTTGCCCGAAAGCATCTCGCGCGTACCCTGCCTGGCAACCAGGGACGAGTACTTTATAAAGTCGCTGAATGTTTCTCTGTCCATAGCCGCGTCCAACTTTTTACCGCCGAGATATGCGTCGAAATACGCGCTCTTTTTGTTGGGCTGTAAGGTGGTGTCCGAAACGGTTACAACGTCGTCGCCGCCGTCCATAAAGCCCTGCAGTCTGAATACACCGTCCGCGCTGTTTTTATATTCAACCGAGGCGGGGAAGTAGTACGCCCCCACCGCGCGCCTGCCCTTAGAGGCGGAAGTCAAATACAGCGGCAGTTGCAATTTCAAACCCATATAGT
>JAIDRX010000161.1 GCA_029061495.1 Clostridia bacterium | reverse complement strand
CCGTTTAGTTTATTTATTAGGTTTTATTTTTGTACCTGTTTCGTCCTCTAAACCTAAAAGATAATCAGTTGAAACTTCAAAGTAATTTGCAAGCATAATTAAATCGTCTAAATTTGGCTCGGTATAACCAGTTTTCCAACGCGATAATTTTTGCTTATATAAGCCTAAATCATTACTAATCTCATTTTGTTGTTTGCCGCTGTTATTTATCAGCTCGCTTAATCTTTGCACAAATAAATTCAAAACAAGTTACCTCAAAAATAAAGTATCAAAATTTGGGACTAAATATTTGACAGTTACAATTTTTGGGACTATAATAATTATATAATTATACGAGGTGATAAAATGCTAAATACATTTATTGATTATATTTTTTCAACAGTCGGTGAGTTAGAGGAAAATATAATGATAATGGACGAGTATAAGAAGCTTTTGAACGAAAGCTATACTTTATACGAAAATTTGCGTAAAGAACTTAGTCTCGAACAGCGCGCGGAAATTGAGAAATTTCTTGATTTAACAGAAAGTAAAGAGAGTACGTCAAACAAAGCCTATTTTAAAGAGGGGGTTAAAATGGGCGTGCGCTTTACTATTGAGTGCTTAGCCAAAAATTAAAAAAAATTTTAAAGTGCGCTAAATTATTTGCTATTTTTTTCTTTCTATGGTATTATATTTTCGTTACGGATACGAAGGGGTTCGATTACTCAACGGCCTGCTTCGTTTACCGCAAATATTTCCATAGGAGGATAAAGTAAATGGAAAAGTCAGAAGTTATTGCAAAATACGCGTTAAAGGAAGGCGACACAGGTTCGCCCGAAGTTCAGATAGCTCTTTTAACCGAGAGAATCAACCACTTGAACGAGCATCTTAAAACGCATATTCACGACAATCACTCGCGCCGCGGTCTTCTTAAAATGGTCGGCCGTCGCCGCGGTCTTCTCGATTATTTAAAGAGCAAGGATATTGAGAGATACCGTGCTATCGTTGCTGCTTTGAATTTAAGAAAGTAATTTTTAAAATAGAGCGGGATAGGTTTTTTCCGCTCTTTTTTACTAAATAAAACCGTCTGCGGCAAAGGTGCCGCAGGCACAAGAACAGAAAAGGAGAAAGGTATGAAAAACTTTAAACAATTCACACTCACCATCGGCGGAAGAGAAGTTATTATCGAGACGGGCAAGTATGCGGAGCAGACAAACGGCTCGTGCCTCGTTCGCTGCGGTGAAACGGCAGTAATGGTATCCGTATGTATGTCGGCAGCACCCAGAGACGGAATGGACTTCTTCCCTCTGCAGGTAGACTACGAAGAGAAAATGTTTTCCGTCGGCAAAATCCCCGGCGGCTTCAAAAAGCGTGAAGGCAGGGCAAGCGACAAGGCTATCCTTACGGCAAGACTTATCGACCGTCCCTTGCGCCCCCTGTTCCCTAAGGGACTTTACAACGACGTGGTAGTTACGGCACAGGCGCTTTCGGTTGAACCCGACGTCTCGCCCGAACCTCTCGCAATGATAGGCTCGTCCGTAGCGCTCGCAATTTCCGATATTCCCTGGGCAGGACCTACCGGCTCGGTAGTAGTAGGCTTGGTTGACGGTAAGTACGTAATCAACCCCGACCTCGCTCAGCGCGCAAAGAGCAGAATACACTTAAACCTTGCAGGCAGCAAGGATGCTATCCTCATGATAGAGGCAGGCGCAGACGAAGTAACCAACGACGAAATGGTCGGCGCGATAATGTTCGGACAGAAAGAAATTCAGAAAATCTGTCTGTTCATTGAAGAGAAAATCGTTCCCGTAGTCGGCAAGCCCAAAAAGGAGATAGAGCTTTACCATATCCCCGAAGAGTTGGACAAGACCGTACGCGAGTACGCTTCCAAAAAAATCGACTGGGCTATCGACACGTTCGACAGACAGGAAAGAGAAAAGAGACAGGAAGAGGCCGAGGCTGAAATTTTACAGCACTTTGCCGATATTTACCCCGACAATACCCGCGAGATAAAGGACAGCCTTTACTACCTCACCAAGGAAAAGGTTCGCGCAAAGATATTCGACAAGGGTATCCGTCCCGACGGCAGAGGTCTTAAAGACGTCCGCCCTATCTGGTGCGAAAGGGGAGTTTTGCCCCGCGTACACGGCTCGGCTGTGTTCACGAGAGGTCAGACCCAGACCCTTACAAGCTGTACTTTAGGTATGCTTACCGAGGCGCAGAAGCTCGAAGGACTTGACGAGGAAACGAGCAAGAGATATATGCATCACTACAACTTCCCCGG
Organism: Clostridia bacterium; assembly: GCA_029061495.1. Lineage (GTDB taxonomy): Bacteria > Bacillota > Clostridia > Christensenellales > Borkfalkiaceae > Coproplasma. The sequence goes on along the minus strand of JAIDRX010000161.1, from coordinate 1,922 downwards.
CTACTGCACGGGCGAGGCTAAGGCGCTCCGTTCTCCCGGCAGGCGCGAGATAGGACACGGCGCCCTTGCAGAGCGTGCGCTCATTCCCGTACTTCCCGACGAGGAAAGCTTCCCCTACGCTATAAGGGTTGTCAACGACATTATGTCGTCAAACGGCTCGTCGTCAATGGCTTCCGTGTGCGGTTCGACTATGGCGCTTATGGATGCGGGCGTTCCCATTAAAGCCCCCGTTGCAGGCGTTGCTATGGGTCTTATCAAAAATCAGGAAACGGGCGAGTTCCGCGTTATGACGGATATTCAGGGCTTAGAGGACTTCCTCGGCGATATGGACTTCAAGGTTGCGGGTACCGTTAACGGCATTACAGCAATTCAGATGGATATTAAAATCAAGGGCATTTCCGAAGAGATTATGCACACCGCAATTAATCAGGCTAACGAGGGCAGACAGTTCATTCTGTCAAAGATGCTCGAATGCGTTCCCGAAGTTGCACCCGCGCTCTCCGTTTACGCTCCTAAGATTATCAGCTTTGAAATCAGCCCCGACAAAATCGGCGACGTTATCGGCAAACAGGGCAGCGTAATCAAGAAGATTATGGAAGAGACCGGCACCGAAATCGAGTTCAACGACGACGACAGCGGCAGAGGCTATATCTCCGCAGTCGGCCCTATCGAGAATGCGGAAAAGGCTAAGGCTATAATTATGAGCATCGCGCATGACCCCGAAGTCGGCGATATGTTCGTAGGTACGGTCGTTAGAATTTTAACCTTCGGCGCGTTCGTTGAGTTTGCTCCCGGCAAGGACGGTATGATTCACATTTCCAAGCTTTCGGACAAGCGCGTTGAAAAGGTTGAGGACGTCGTTAAAATCGGCGACCTTGTCAAGGTTGAAATTATCAAAATCGGCGACAAGGGTATCGACCTTAAATTGCTTGAAAAAATGTCTTAAAAAATAAAATAGTAAGCGGCGCGTTTAAAGCGCGCCGCTTATTTTTTACTTCGGGTAAAAGCGTGATAAAGTCAGGTATTAAAAATTACTTTAAAAACTTAAAATTTTATTTTGTTCCGATAGGCGCTTTGTTTGTCGGTGCGGTTATAGGCTTGTCTATTTTATTGCCCGGGTGTATTTCGGCGGTAAAAGGCTTTGTTAACGAAATTACGGAAATTTTAAAAGAGACGAGTATCGATTTCAACGTCGTAAAAGATTTTATTTTAAATTCCGTAAAAGAGCTTGACTGGGATAAGCCGGTAACTTCAATAAAAACCATATTAAGTCGCGACTGGCTGACGTCGCTTTTTAACGGCTGTACGGATTTGGTCGCCGCCGATTTACAGCCCTACGCACAGCAGATAGATGCGGCAGTAAAGGGCGTAGTAGGTACGGTAAAATCGCTTTTGATACTGTTTATAATTTGCTGCGTTATCGGGTTTATAGGCGGCTATTTTTTAACTGGATATCTCGTTCGCAGAGATACTGCGCGGCGCCCTATCTGGAAGTTTTTACTTGCAATGTTTATCGACTCGGTTATAACGCCCGCCATTCTGTTCGTATGCGTATGGCTGTTTACTATGTGGAAGCCGAGCATAATTTTCTCAACGCTCGTTGCGCTTTGTCTTTTCGGAGTAATTTCGCTGTTGTCAGCGTACCTTGTGCACGGAGTGAAAAAAGTTAAATTCGGCGATGTACTCAACGCAAAAAATATTTTAAAACTGTCTTTGACAAATTTTATAATATACTATATTTCCGTTGTTTTTGTCGTGCTGTTGTGCGTAATTATAAACACGTTTTCGGGTATACTGATAGGCTTTTCGTTCGTTGAAATTGCTTTCCTCGTAATCAGTATAAATGCGGAAAGCTACGTTTTGGGGCTTGTACCTAAAACTGTTGACGAGGAGCAACAGCCGCTTGCCGCATAATATAATAA
>JAIDRX010000160.1 GCA_029061495.1 Clostridia bacterium | reverse complement strand
ACCGAGGATATTATAAAAACCATTAAGCTTTTGGCGGGTTCGTTCGGCGGAATAAACTTGGAGGACATTTCCGCGCCCCGCTGCTTCGAGATAGAAACGCGTTTAAAAGAGGAGCTGGATATTCCCGTATTCCACGACGACCAACACGGTACTGCGATAGTATCGGCGGCGGCGCTTATAAACTCTTTGAAGCTTGCAAATAAAAAGATAGGCGAAATTAAGCTTGTTATAAACGGTGCGGGCGCCGCTGGTATTGCTATTGCAAAGTTTCTTTTAAAGCTTGGTGTAAAAAATGTAACCATGTGCGACTTGAAGGGAATTATCTGCAAGGGCAACGAGTGGCTTAATTCCGCGCAGAAGGAGATCGCCGAACTTACCAACTTACAGCATTTGAAGGGAACGCTTGCGGACGCAATGAAGGGCGCGGACGCGTTTATCGGAGTTTCCGGTCCACACTGCGTAACCAAAGATATGGTAAAATCAATGGCGGAAAAACCCATACTTTTCACCTGCGCGAATCCCGTTCCCGAAATAGAGCCTCAGGACGCGAAGGACGCTGGCGCGTTTATCGTCGGCACGGGTTCATCGCAAAACCCCAACCAGATAAATAACGTTTTGGTTTTCCCGGGACTTTTCCGCGGCGCGCTTGACGTAAGGGCTACGACCGTAAACACCGAAATGATGATAGCGGCGGCGCAAGGAATTGCAGGTTGCGTTTCCAACAAAGAGCTTTCGGTTGACTACATTCTCCCTTACGCATACGACAAAAAGGCGCACAGAGCGGTTGCCGAAGCCGTTGCTGAAGCGGCTGTTAAAACGGGAGTTGCAAAACTTAAAAAGTAAAAAAATATTGTCATACTGACAATAGGGCAGGGGATACGGCGCAGGCCTGTATCCCCGAAAATCTTATTAGCTTAATAAGGCGGATAAATGATGAGTAAAAAAAGAAAATTCTTGTAACGGTTCTTGCCGTTATCTGCGTGCTGTGCGCGGCGTTTGCGTTCGGCTGTTCGCAAAAAATTACGTACTATACTGTAACCTATATGAACGGCGAAACGCAGGTTAGCGAGGCTATTAAAGTAAAAAAGGGCGGACGGATAGAGCAGTACCCTGCCGTTGCCTACGAAACCGAATACGACTTCCTTGACGGCTGGTGTATGGACGAGGGACTTACAAAAGAGTGGAATAAGTCAACCGAAAGGGTTACGAAAGATATAACTTTATACGCAAAGGTTTTGTATATAACGGGCGACCCTTGCTACGGTGCAATGGAAAAGCAGGCCTTTTCAAATACGCTTGTATGGCTTCAGCGCGGAGTTGCGGAGGGTGCGGATTATTCCGTTGATTTAATTAAGGGCAAAAAAGTTTCTTTCACCGACTACGAGTACGACTTTGCAACGCCCGTCGATCCTGTAAGCGGTACCGTTTCTGTCGAACACTACAAGGGGGAAGCAGATATTTACGAGGTTAAATGGACGGCGGAGAAAATACCTGCAGGCGGCGTACAACTTAGAGCTTTCGCGCAGGGGATATGCCGTAGTGTGTCTTGACCCTTACAGTCAAGGAGAGTCGAGCACCACCGATGAAACAGCGGCAAACGCAGGCTACGGACTGTTCGCCATAATCGAGCAGGTTACCGCAATCGACGAGAACGGAAGCGGCGTAAACTTCGACTATATCGACTTAAACAATGTCGGCATTGCGGGACACTCTGCGGGCGGGAACGTGTGCATTTACGCAATGACAAAGTACGGTATTTACAATAACCTAAAAATTCAGTCCGCATATATTTCGGGCTACGTGCGTAACGGCAACCTTTCGGACGAAAGAATGCGAGTGCTCAAAAACGTTTCGTGCAACATAGGGATTGCATACGCGCGCTGGGATGAAGGCGCTTATCAGAACACGGGCACGAGTACGGTGGTTGACGACGAAAACGCGACCTCTCTCGATTACTCGGATATGCGCTATACCGTGTCGGCTATAAACGTAGTCAATTCGGGTATATACGCGCACGAGGGTTCGGAGGAAAATTTCGTAACCGAAGTAGAGATAGATGCATACTACGGTTCGCCCGACGACTACTCTTTCCGTGTTGTACATAACGAAACGACAATACACGGCTTGCAGCCATACGATAACGAGTCTATCGCGCATATGATAGAGTTTTTCGATTACGTTTTTGAAGGGGCGGTCGGCGAAAGCTCGCTTTCAACGGTAAACCAGGTATGGTGGATAAAAGAAGTATTCCAGGGACTGTACCTTGCTGGTATGTTCGTGTTAGTACTTGCCGAAGGCGCGCTGCTTTTAAGGACTAAGTTCTTTGCGACGGGCGTTCACAAAGTTCAGCCTATGAGCCATAACGACTCAAAAATCGACAAGCTTATATTCTGGGGAATATTCGTCGTGTGTGCGGTGTTCGCGCTGTTCTCGTACAAGTGGATGGCGCAGCTCGCCTCGGACTGGTTCACCACCGGCCCCGTGGAGAGTAAGGGCGGACTTACCTGGCTGTTCCCGCAGAGAATGACTAACGCCGTTATGCTTTGGTTAATTGTCAACGGCTTGCTCGGTTTGGGGCTGTTCATGCTGGCGCATTTCCTCAGCCACAGAAAGCGCGGCGCAACGCTTATAAACCTTAAAGAAAAGCCGACAAACGTTTTAAAGATGCTGCTTTTGGCGTTTATACTTTTCTGCTCGTTCTATGCGATTATAGATATTTTCTATCTCATATTCCATATCGACCCGCGCTTCTTCTTCGTTTGTGCAAGGCCGCTGTTCTTCAGTACTAATTGGAGGATGTTAGTGCTTGCGTTGATGTATATGCCGCTGTTCTTCCTGTTCTATTTCACCAACTCGGTGAGGGTGAACTGCTCTATGCGCAACGCGCGCTGGGGAAGAGTGGGCAGTATCGTCGTCGCGTGCGTGGCTAACTGCCTCGGTCTTATAGGAATAATCGCCGTCCAGTATATTGTGTTTGCGGCAGTCGGCACGGTTTGGCTTACGGAAACGTGGCTATACGTAAACCTGATGTGGGGCGTTGTACCAATGATGATACTGTTGCCGATATTCAACAGATATTTCTACAACAAGACGGGCAAGGTTTATCTCGGTTCGTTCGTAAGCTGTATGATATTTATAATGATATCTTTGCTGAATACGGTAACCTATCTGCCGTTGTTGTAAATAAATTTAATAAGGAAAAGCGGCGGTTGCAATTTGCAACCGCCGTTGTACTTGAAAAATTATTTGGTTTGTGATAAAATTATAATAAGTAGCGTAAAGGAGAACTTATATGTCGAATTTAATTATCTACTATTCTAGGAAAGGTCAAAATTATTGGAACGGCAGCATCAAGGAACTGAAAAATGGAAACACGGAAATAGTTGCCGAGTTTATTCAAAAAGCAGTTGGCGGTGATTTGTTCGAGGTGGAAACGGTAAAGCAGTATTTTGACGATTATTACGCTTGCATAGAGGAAGCGCAGAAAGAACTTCGCGCAAACGCTCGGCCCGAAATTAAACGTTATCCCGAAAATTTGGAAAGCTACGACGTGATTTTTTTAGGCTACCCGAACTGGTGGGGAACAATGCCTATGGCAATGTTTACGCTATTGGAAAAATGCGATTTAAAAGGTAAAAAAATAATACCGTTCTGTACCAACGAGGGTAGCGGTATGGGCAACAGCGAAAGCGACCTTAAAAAGCTTTGCGGCGGTGCGGAGGTTTTAAAGGGGTTGTCCGTTCACGGTGCGGAAGCAGCTCAGTCTGAAAAGCGCGTCGCCGACTGGGCTAAAGCAGAGTTAAAAAGCATTAACTGAAAACTGCGGGGGGTTAAAAAATGTTTAAAGAAGTACATAAAAATTTCGGCTTCGGCTGTATGCGCCTGCCTATGAAGGACGGCGAAATCGACTACGCCGAATTCAATAAAATGGTAGATACGTTTATCTCAAACGGATTTAATTACTTCGACACGGCGCACGGCTACCATGACGGCAAAAGCGAAACGGCTTTGCGCGACTGCCTTGTTAAAAGGTATCCGAGGGATAAATTTATACTTACCGATAAGCTGACAAATTTCTATTTTAAGACGGAGGAAGAAGTGCGTCCGTTTTTCGAAAGCCAGCTTAAAATCTGCGGTGTCGATTATTTCGACTTCTACCTCATGCACGCGCAGTCGAAAGAAAACTTTGCTATGTTCAAGCATTGCAAAGCATACGAGCAGGCTTTGCAGTTTAAGGCGGAAGGAAAAATTAAACACTTCGGCATTTCCTTCCACGACACGGCGGAAGTTTTGGAACAAATTTTAACCGAATACCCGCAGGTAGAGGTAGTTCAGATTCAGCTTAACTATGTCGACTTTGACGACCCTGCGGTGCAGTCTAAAAAATGTTACGAGGTGTGCCGCAAATTCAATAAGCCCGTTATAGTTATGGAGCCCGTAAAGGGAGGCAACCTTGTAAATCTCCCCAAAGACGCGCAAAAGTATTTCGACGAATTGGGCAATGCAAGTGCGGCAAGCTATGCAATACGTTTTGCGGCTGGTTTCGACGGTATTTTTATGGTGTTGTCGGGAATGAGCAATATGGCGCAAATGAACGACAACATATCGTACATGAAGGACTTTAAGCCTCTTGACGAAAGAGAGATGAAAGCCGTACATAACGTGTGTAACGTGTTCAAGGCAATGAATTTAATTGCCTGTACCGCTTGCGGATATTGCACGGCGGGATGTCCGAAAGGCATTTCTATCCCCGATTTGTTTGCGTGCCTGAACACTAAAAACATTTACCACGACTGGAACGCGGATTACTATTACAACGAGGTACATACGAAATACAGAGGCAAAGCTTCGCATTGTGTAAAGTGCGGCAAGTGTGAAAAAGCTTGCCCCCAACACTTACCTATAAGAAAATTGCTTGAAAGCGTAGCTAAGGAGTTTGAAAAATGCTAGAATACAGGAAACTGCCGCACGGTAACGAGCTTATAGGCACGCTCGGTCTTGGAATGGGCGGTATTCAAAACGCCGAACCTGATGAAATTCAAGCTGTAGTAGAACGCGCCATTGAAAACGGAATAAACTTTTTCGACCTGTGCGCGGGCGGCAAAAGCGTGTACGGGCCCTTCGGTAAAGCAATAAAAGGCAAGCGCGAAAAGGTATATTTTCAGCTGCATTTCGGCGCGGTGTATAAGGAGAACGGCGAATACGGCTGGTCGCGCAACTTAAAAACCGTCAAGGACACCTTCGGGTGGGAAATGAAAACGCTCGGCACGGATTACGTAGATTTCGGCTTTTTGCACTGTATAGACGAGGAAAGCGACGTCGAGGATATAATCAAAAACGGAATATTCGATTTTGTTAAAGAGTTAAAGGAAAAGGGTATCGTAAGGCATATCGGCTTTTCCTCGCATACGCCCGCCGTTGCGCATAAACTGCTGGATACGGGCGTTATGGATTTGATGATGTTTTCTATAAACCCCGCATATGATTTGGAGTGCGGCGACGAGTACGGCATAGGCACTAATTCAGAGAGAGCCGCACTTTTCCGCAGATGTGAAGCGGAAGGGGTTGGCATATCCGTTATGAAGCCCTTTCACGGCGGACAGCTTTTGTCTGAAAAGACTTCGCCATTTAAAAAGGAGCTTACTAAAAACCAGTGTATTCAATACTGTCTCGACCGTCCTGCGGTCCTTGCGGTGGTGCCCGGTGTAAGAAGTTTAGACGACTTGTCGGAACTCTTGAAATATCCCGCTTCCTCAACCGGGGAGTGCGACTATTCTATAATAGGCGAGTTCACTCCTGAGTCGGCAGTGGGCAACTGCGTTTACTGTAACCATTGCCAGCCCTGTCCTGCAGGGATAGATATAGGCATTGTCAACAAGTATTATGACCTTGCGCTTGCAGGCGACAAAATGGCGGCAAACCATTACGGTAAGCTTACCGTAAAAGCTTCCGCCTGCTTAAAGTGCGGACATTGCGACATGAGGTGTCCGTTTAAAGTAAGACAGCAGGATAAAATGCAAACTATCGACAACTATTTTAAAGGAGTTTAATTATGTCCGATTTACAAACAGCAAAGAATAATCTTGTCGGACATACCCTGTGTCTTTGTAAAGATGGTAATTGCATATTGAGTGATAAAAGGGGCATTGCGCCTATGATGGACTTGATAGCGGAAGGGGTTGACCTTTCGGGCTATTCGGTTGCCGATACGGTGGTTGGAAAAGCGGCGGCAATGCTGTTCGTCAAGTGCGGTATAAAAAACGTTTTTGCAAAAACCTTGTCTGAAAACGGAAAAAGAATTTTAGATAAGTTTAATCTTGCATACGAGTACGAAATGCTAACTGAAAAAATTATAAACCGTGCGGGAACGGATATGTGCCCCATGGAGAAAGCGGTGCTCGATACCGACGATATAGACGAAGCGTATGAGATATTAAAAACCAAATTACAGAATATAAATTAAAAAATCGCCCTGTCGGGTACAACCGACGGGGCGATTTTTTAATTAAATAAAATTTTTGAAGCGAACAGGCCGCGCAGAAATTCTTTGGTCTTTTCAATAAATCTTTCTTTACTGCTCGTTTGTTCGTGCGTAAGCCAATACCGTATTAAAAACGTTGCCGCGCCGGTAACCGCTGCGGAAAGCATATCCAGCCTGTATTTAAACGCGTGGTCTTCGTTAAGGTCGCAAAGCAGCTCGTATACCGATTTTTCTATCGTGGTTGAAATCATTGTAATTACCATATCGTCGCGCGATACCTCGGATAAAAGCTGTTTGCGCGCAACACACTCGTCGATTACCGCGTCAAGCGTGCGGAAGGCTAAATCGAGTCCCGAATCCGTAACGTCCGCCGCGGGTGCCGCAGTTTTTATTCTTGTTACTATTGCCTGCTTTATATTTAAAAGCACGTCGTTTAAAAGCTCGTACTTGTCCGAGTAGTGCTTATAAAAAGTCATTTTATTAATCATAGCTTCGGCGCAGATATCCCCGACGGTAATTTTTTTGAAGGGAGTGGTGTGCATAAGCGCAATTAAAGCGTTGCACAAGTCGCGCTTGCTTTTGGTGATTCTGACGTCCTCGCGTTTTTCCATAACAATACAAATTTCCTTTTTTGTATAATTAGTAATACGGTTACGGGCTTTTATAATATCATTCCGTTTGCCTTTGAATGTAGTGTAACATATAATTATACAAAAGTCAATATACTTATATACTTGTATTATTAAGTAGGAAACGGTAACTATGAAAAAATTAGCGGGCTTTATAGTAGATAAAAAGAACTATATTTTTATTCTGTTTATCGCCCTTATCGCCTTTTGCATATGGGGGATGGGACAAGTCAAAATAGAGTACAGCATAACCGCATATCTGCCGTCCGATACCGATACCAAGAAGGCGCTCGATATTATGGACGACGAATTTGTAACGTTCGGCACGGCTACGGTAATGGTGCGCAATATTTCGTTTGACGACGCGCTTGAACTGCACGACGAAATAGAAAACTTAGAGGGAGTGAAAAGCTTCGAGTTCCATAATACCGAAGATTATTACAGCCAGTCGTGCGCACTTTTCAATATAACGTTTGAAGGCGACGACAGCGATACAAAATCGGTAGAGGCGTATAATAAGACCTTGCAAATACTCGACGGCAGGGACCTGCTTATATCCTCGTCCCTAATAGATACGTATGCGGATGACTTACAACACGACGTAAACTTCGTTTTAATACTTGCAATAATTATAATAGTTGCCGTGCTTGCGTTCACTTCTAAAAGCTTCGGCGAAATCCCCGTATTCATTTTGACCTTCGGCGTTGCCGCGCTTTTGAATATGGGTACAAACTTTTTCCTCGGCACGATTTCTTTTATTTCCAATTCAGTCTGCGTAATTTTACAACTTGCGCTTGCGATAGACTATGCCATAATTCTAAGCCACCGTTTTTCGGAGGAAAAGGCAAACGGCTTATCGCCCAAGGAGGCTATGATTTCCGCGCTTGCAAAAGCCATACCCGAAATAGGAAGCTCGTCTTTAACGACGATAGCAGGTCTTTTGGCGCTGACAACTATGGCGCTCGGTCTCGGTGCGGACCTGGGTATTGTGCTTGCAAAAAGCATAGTTTGCAGTATGGCAACGGTGTTCCTGTTTATGCCGTGCATAATGCTTTTGTTCAGTAAAGCCATTGATAAAACTTCGCATAAAAGCTTTGTGCCGAGGATAACGTTTATAGGCAAGTTAGACGTAAAACTGCGCTACGTTATACCCGCGGTGTTCCTCGTCGCGGCGATTGTGTGCGGATATTTTTCGTTCCAGACACAGTACGTCTATTCTGCGGGAAGTATCGACACCTCGCGTCCTTCGGCTACGCAGATAGCCAAACGCGAAACGGAAGAGATATTCGGCTACACAAACCAGCTTGCGATATTAGTGCCTAAGGGCGATTACAATTTGGAAAAGAAAGTAATAGACACCGTCTACGCCCACGAGGAAGTGTCCGACGCGGTCGGCATTTCCAATGTTGAAATTTCTGCAAACGGACAAACCCATTATCTTACAGACGGACTAAATTACAGGCAGTTTGCGTTATTGCTCGGCACGGACGACGACACTTCGGAAAGCATTTACCGCGCTTACGCATATTTTTCGCAGAGCGACAGCAACGACGGCTTGTCCGAGTTAGCGCTTTTCGAGGCAAATAAAGACGTTTACAGGGCTTCTATTCTCGACTTGTGCGACTGCGCATTCTCTCACGACGATTTTATTTCTGCGCTTTTAAACGACGACGAGGACTTGCTCGACACATACGAAAACCTGCGCGATACAATCCGCGACGCGGAGGACCAGCTTATCGGCACAAATTACACGAGGCTTGTGTTCAACCTTGACTGCGACGTTGAAAGCAGTCAGACCTTTGCGTTAATTAAGACCTTGCAAAAAGAGGTGAAGGCGTTCTGTCCCCAGGCGATATTTGCGGGGGATACTATGAGCTCGTACGATTTGGACCGGTCGTTCAGTACGGACAATATAAAGGTAAGCCTCCTGACTGTGCTATTCGTATTCGTAATACTTATGTTTACGTTCCGCTCGTGGGGTATACCGATACCGCTTGCCGCAACTATTCAGGGCGCGATATTTATCAACTTCAGCCTGTTTGCGTTTACAGGCACGAACGTGTTCTTCTTCGTGTACTTGATAGTCAGCGCAATTCAGATGGGTGCGACTATCGACTACGCAATAGTTATTACGAACAGGTACCAGACCTTGAAGCAGGAGACGGACAAAAAGACTGCTATAATAGAGGCGCTCAATCATTCGTTCCCTACGATACTTACTTCGGGCTCGATACTTGCAATTGCAGGCTTTTTAATAGGCGGAATAGTGGGCGACCCGCTTATCGCAACACTAGGTACGTGTTTGGGGCGAGGAGTGCTTATATCCATTGCCTGCGTATTGCTCGTGTTGCCCGCGCTTCTTTTAACGTTTGATAAATGGCTTGATAAAACCAAATTCAAACCAAGGGTCAAAAAGCCGTCGTTTTTCTCGCGGTTCAGAAAAAAGAACAATTCCGACGCACAAATCGTAGAGGAGGTTAAAAATGAAAAGTAATATAAAAAAATCGAGTCTGATTATTTTAATATGTTTGCTTGCAGTAAGCTTATCGGGCGCGGCGGCAGCGTTTGCCTACGCCCGGCAGTCAAGCTATTACGTTTGCTTTTCAAACCAGAACTACGCGGTGCGCAACGCAAACAAAATGGAGTATGCGGATAACCAATACGTTTTAAAAAACGTAGCCCTATCGTCCGTCATTGACTTTTACGTTACCGACGATAGCGGTACCCGCTGGTACGCTAGCGACAATTCCCCTATGAGCGTAGACGAGGCGACGGTTTTAAAATACGATATTCTTTTTTCACCTGAAAATACCTTCGATAACGGCAGTCATATTTCGTACCGCTTTTACGAGCCTGATACATATTCCGTAAATATCGGCGCAACGCCCGAAAAGTTAACTTATAACCCATATAACACGGCGTACGAGCTGTATTATATTTCGTCGATACAGCTTACGGCGGGAACTACCGTTTCTTATAACGGCGAGTCCCACAATATAGATAACGACGGCTTTTACCGCATACTTTTCACACCCGAAAAGACGGTGAATGGAAATAAATTTATGTTCGACGAGGACGGGAATTACGGCAGTGGCGACGATTATAAATATTCGCTTTACATAAGCGATGCGCCGCAATACTACGCCGTTTTCGATAATATCGCCGTGGATAGTAATGCGGCTTCAGACGCTGAAATTAACGGCAAGCCCGCTTATCTTTTGACTCGTTACGAAGATAACGTTGCGGCGGCGGAGTACCGCTCGGTTGAAGTTTTCGCGGCGGAGCGCGACTTCGGGGTTAAATACTGCGTTTACGAAATGCGGAGCGACGGAACGTATACAATTATAGACGACGATAATAACGAGGATACGGCGATTTCAAAGCTCACGGTTGAGGACGTCGGCTGGTATACACTTTCGATTACAGACCTCGGCACCTCATATGTTTCCGACTTTAAAGAGGAGGAAAAGGATTTTAAAGACTGGTATATTTCGGCAGGTTTTAACGGTTATTGCTTCGACGGAGAAGGCAATATCGATTTGTCGGACGAGTACAAATTTGTAGAAGTCGAGGACGGCGACGACGATTACGACGAGGACTATACGCAGTATATAGCTTATCTTACGGTCAGTGAAAAACAGCTTCAAAACGGCGATTTAGAGTTTTTTATAACCGACGGTAAAACCAAGTTTAAAGACGGTGCGGATTATATAAAAATAAGCATTGCCGGCAAATATAAAATTTTGTGCTCGGATGAACACAATTACGGCAGGGGCAGAAACTATCGCTTCGTTTTAGAGGACGGAAACGCGGAGGGCGAGGAGCTTACTATATCTACCGCGCAGGAGTTTATTGCCTTTGCTAAAAACTGCAAAAAGAGCGCGGACTATTCCGTCAATTTAAAGGTCTACCTTGCCGCCGATATAAACTTTGACGGCGTTGAGTTCGTGCCCGTAGGCGCGTTTTCGGGAACCTTTTACGGCGGCTACCATAAGCTTATAAACGTAACGTGTGAAAGCGCAATATTCGAAACGCTTAACTACTCCGCAACGGTTGAAAGGCTGATAGTTGAAAATGCCGTTCTCGGCGATAAAAACGCGGATACGGTGGGCGTTGTCGGAACTAATTACGGCAAGGTCAATTTAGTTACCGTTACGGGAAAAATTACGGGTAAAAACAACGTTGGCGGTATCGTTGCCGTCAACGGCAGAAGCGACACGCAAACGGGCGACTCGAGCGATATTGTAAACAAGGCAAGTATTGAAAATTGCAAAAACGAGGCGGCAGTTTCCGGCGAAACTTACGTCGGCGGAATTTGCGGAAGGAATACGGGCGATATAATTTCCTGCATATCCTCGGGAGAGGTAAACGGAAATAAAACGCGCTCTTCGGCAACGGTTGCGCAAGTCGGCGGAATTGCGGGCTACAGCTTCGGTAAAATTTACGACTGTACCAACCTTGCAAAGGTTGTCGGAGGCGATTCAAGCCGTTACGTCGGCGGAATTGCAGGGCTTTGCGTCGGTGAAATGTATTTCTCCTTTAACCGCGGCAATATTTCAGCGGACAGGTACGCAGGAGGTATAGTAGGTTATTACGGCTTGCGCCAGAGTGAAAATAACGGCGTGTTCGGCGGCGATAGCGAGACCGATCCCGTCGGCAGTAACAACGTTATAAATTACGCGGCAAATTACGGCGCTATTTCCGCTAACTCATACGTCGGCGGTATCGTCGGCAACGCCGCAGGGTTAAACAGTTCAAACGTTTCTAACCGCGTACTCAAAATTTACAACTGCGCTTCTGAAGGAAATCTCGAGGCGACGGCAGGCTCGTACGCAGGCGGTATTGCGGGTTATGCCGCGGGTGTCAATATTAAAAGCTGTCTGTCGTCCGGGACGGTACAGGCAAAGGGTATGAACGGAGGAAAGTACGTCGGCGGTATCGTCGGCTACGGCGGAGATATAGCGTATTCGATGAGCGCGGCAACTATAAAGGGTACGGACTTCCTCGGCGGCGTTGCGGGGTACGCTTCGTCCGCGCTTACAGGGTGCTATTCCAACGCGCTTTTACTGCCCGCGCAGGATACCGAAAATATCGGCGGAATTGCGGGCGGCGCGGCAAATTATAACCAGTCTAAAAACGAATTTGACAGCTTTGCCGGAAATTACTATATAGGTGAATACGGCGGAATTTGCGGCACCGATTTTGCGGCGGCTTTCGACTACGCGGCGGTTGCCGTATCAAGCGAAACTCTTGCCTCCGTCGGAACACTTCCGCCCGTTTTGTGCGAGGAGTTCAGCCGCGAATACTGGCAGGGAGGAGAAGTGCTTTCTTTCCCCGTTTTAAGGAATTTTGAAGAGGTGGAGGATAGCGCGGAATTTAACGACGAAAAGCTGTTTGCAAAGTTGTTTGATAATAACAAGCAGACCTTTACTTCGCTCACGCGCGAAGCCGCAAAACTTACGTATACCGTAACGTTTATGGAGTGGAATAAGGACAACGGCGAACTTTACGACGACGGAGTGTTGCAGACGGATAACTTCGATATAGTTTCCGCAGTCAGAATTTCGGCTGGTCAGATGGTTGAAATTCCCGCGCTTTTATATGCGCAGTTAAACGCAGGCGGTAAGTACGTTTACGAGGGCAACGAGGCAAGGTATATGGTATCCTTCCCCAAGGTTGACGGCGTAAACGGAAATATGACGGTTTACGCGCAGTACAGGGAGATTGTAACTTCTTTGACCGATAGCGAAAATAAAGTGTTTGCCGAAGGCGAGTTTGTCAGGGGGACGCAGGTTGCGCTTGTAACCGTCGGCGAGTATTTTACGGTTGAGTTTACTTTGGACGGCGAAAAAATAACCGTTGAAAACGTTACGGTGAAATACCTTGTCGGAAAGGACGCGGGAAATTTCAGTGTGTATAAGTCTGACGGTAAAGAGCTTGATAGCTTCGTTTCGGGCAGGTACGTCGGCTTCGAGTTTTCAAGCGGAGAGTACTTCACATTAAAAGAAGATGCAACCGAGCTCCCATTCTGGGCGTGGCTGTTGATAGGAATAGGCGGGACTCTCACCGTCGCAGGTATAACCGCTTTAACTGTATACCTCGTCAGAAAGAAAAGAAAAAAACAACAATAAAACGAAGCCGTTTCCTTTCTTGGAAACGGCTTCGCTGGTTAAATAGCATTATAATTTACACAGGATATTCTTCCATATCGGCATCTTTCGACCAGAGTAAACTGTATCCGTCGTTTTCGGGGTTATCGGCACACATGATAAAACTTTTTCCGTTATCCATAATAAATTTAATTTCGCTGAAAGTTTCTTCGGTAGGTTTAATTCCGTCAACAATGCCGCCGTCTATCCATGCCGAATAGTTCTCTGTTACTCGCTTTAATTCAACCATTTTTAATCTTCCGTACGGTAGCGCAGATTTTTCTGTATAAATTATTTTACCGGAATGCCCATCATGAATATTTGTAGTGCGGTTAAATAAATCTTTCGTATTTGCTTTATTGTAAATTTGTCGTTCTACTTTAGTCAGTTCTCTATATTCCACATAAAATTTGTTTATATCATAGTACTCTAAAACAAGGCATTTTCCGTTATCGAAAATTATGTATACAGGTCCGTCTTGAATATAAATAAAGTATCCACGGTTAGACAAAAAAGGTGATACACTGTATACCCCCGCGATTTTGCTTCCATTTAGTTTTTCTATAATATCTCCAAAGAAATTCTCCGTGTCGGTTGCTTTTGAAAAATCGTACATTTTATTAATCTCTCCGTATTTTGAATAGAGTATAATATCATACTGTTTTTTAAAAATCAATATTTATGTACAATTTTTTATCTGGATTTTTTTGCAAGCAAAAGGAGCTAAATCGAGAAATTCGATTTAGCTCCTTAATGGTGAAGCGGATAATTGCAAATAAGAACATAGTAATATTCAAGGTGAATAATGCGGAATTATTCTGCCAAGTGGAATTGCCGCTGTCAGACTA
>JAIDRX010000016.1 GCA_029061495.1 Clostridia bacterium | reverse complement strand
GTCGCAGATATGCGTACATACCTTATTTAAAAAGTGCCTGTTATGCGATACGATTATAATGGTATTTTCAAAGTCCATTAAATAGTTTTCAAGCCAGCGCACCGTTTTAATATCGAGGTTGTTCGTAGGCTCGTCCAAAAGCAGAATATCCGGGTTACCGAAAAGTGCCTGCGCAAGCAAAACCTTGACTTTACGCTTAGCGTCCAAATCAGCCATTATGGTATCGTAATACTCTTCGGTAATATCCAAAGCGTTTAAAAGCGTTTGCGCCTCGTACTCTGCGTCCCAGCCGCCGAGTTCGGCAAATTCGCTCTCTAATTCGCTTGCGCGCACACCGTCCGCCTCGGTAAAGTCTGCCTTTGCGTACAGCGCGTCCTTTTCGTCCATTATATCGACAAGCCGTTTGTGTCCGAGCATTACTGCACGCAAAACCGTTACGTGGTCAAAGGCGTTCTGGTTCTGTTGCAATACGGACATTCTTTCGGTCTTGTCCATAGTAACGTCTCCCTTGTTGGGTTCTACGTCGCCGCTTAAAACCTTTAAGAATGTCGATTTGCCCGCACCGTTAGCGCCTATAATTCCGTAACAGTTGCCCTTTGTAAATTTTAAATTTACGTCCTCAAACAATTTTTTACTGCCGTACTGCAGTGATACGTTGTTTACCTGTAACATATTATCTCCATTAAATTATTTGTAATTAGATATTTAAAAAGTTTACTTACACAGCAAACTGGCTGTTATACAGCTTTGAATAGAAGCCACCGAGAGATAAAAGCTGAGAATGTGTTCCCTGCTCGATAATATTTCCATCCTTCATTACGAGGATAAGGTCGGCTTCCTTTATAGTCGAAAGTCTGTGGGCTACGATAAAGCTCGTTCTGCCGCTCATAAGTTTAGCAAACGCGGCTTGAATTTTTTGCTCCGTGCGCGTATCTATCGACGAAGTTGCCTCATCCAAAATTAGCATTGGCGGAAGGCACAGCATAATACGTGTAATACATAAAAGCTGTTTTTGTCCCTGCGACAAATTGCCACCGTCCTCTCCGATTTGCGTTTCATAACCGTCAGGGAGCTGCATTATAAAGTTGTGCGAGTGGGTAGCCTTTGCCGCGGCAATTATTTCATCGTCTGTGGCATCGGGTTTGCCAATTGCTATATTTTCCTTTATAGTTCCGCTTTTAAGCCATGTGTCCTGCAAAACCATTCCGTAGTTTTTACGCAACGATTTGCGGGTAACTTCTTTAACTTCGTTACCGTCGACGGTGATAGTTCCTCTGTCGGTATCGTAAAAGCGCATGAGTAGATTTATAAGCGTGGTTTTACCGCAACCGGTAGGTCCGACTATGGCAATTCTTTGCCCCGCCTTTGCCTTGATATTTAAGTTTTCTATCAGTTTTTTATCCGCAGTGTATGAAAAATATACGTCGCTAAACTCAACTTCGCCCTTTACGTTTTCTAGCTCCAAGGCATCTGGACTGTCGGGCTGTTGAGGCTTTTCGTCGATAAGCTCATAAATTCTGCCAGCGCACGCGACTGCGTTCTGCAGCTCGGTTACAACGCCCGAAATTTCATTGAAAGGCTTTGTATACTGATTTGCGTAAGAGAGTAAACTCGTCAGCATACCGACGTTAAAAGCCATCGGAAGCGGCGTTGCAAACACAAGCATGAGCGCGCCTGTAAGCGCAACCAACGCGTAAACTATAGCGTTTACAAACCTTGTGCTGGGATTTGTAAGTGAGGAATAAAATATTGATTTTAACGAGGCTTTGGTAAGCCTGTCGTTTACCTCGTCAAACTTTTGCAGGTTTTCGTCCTCGCGGTTGAATGCCTGCACCACCTTTAAATTGCCTATCATTTCGTCGATAAAGGCAGTTTGCTCTCCGCGGATTTCCGAAGTCTTTTTGAACAGCGAATAGGTTTTAGTCGCTATATATTTTGCAACGAAAAGTGAAAACGGAGTTATCACAACAACGACGAGCGCGATTATCCAGTTAATAATCAGCATCATTACAAGCGTGCCCAATATCGTCAAAACGCCCGTAAAAAGCTGGGTAAAGCCCATTAAAAGTCCGTCGGCAAACTGGTCGACGTCGGCAATGTTTCTGCTGACTATATCGCCGTAGGAGTGCGCGTCAATATATTTAAGCGGTAGATACTGAATGTTTTTAAACGCTTCCTCTCTTACATCTTTTATAACGTTATAAGTTATGTGGTTGTTTATAATATTCATTAGCCACTGCGCAATAGCGGTTATAGCAATGCAAGCGGCTATTATTATGAACTTAATAAAAATCTTTTCAAAATTTACGTTACCTTTGCCAATTATAAGGTTGACTATCTGTCCGAAAAATACGGGAGTCGCAAGCGAGCCGGCAACCGTTATCAGGGCAAAGAAAATTGTCAGTACTATAAAAAATTTATATTTTTTAAGCTGTTTTAAAACGCGCTTTAAAGTACCCTTTTGCTTAGCCGCCATACCTTACCTCCTCTTTTTCAAACTGGGAGTAATGTATTTCTTTATAGACTTCGCAGGTTTTCAAAAGCTCGTCATGAGTGCCGCACCCGATCATTTTACCGCCGTCAAGTACTATAATTTTGTCGGCATGCTTTATTGACGAAGTGCGTTGCGACACGATAAACACCGTAGGATTATAGTCAAGCTCTTTTAAAGACTTTCTCAAATTTGCATCCGTCGCATAGTCGAGCGCGGAAGCGCTGTCGTCGAGAATGAGTATTTCGGGCTTTTTAACTAGCGCACGGGCAATAGTAAGCCTTTGGCGCTGTCCACCCGAAAAGTTTTTACCGCCCTGCTCTACTTCCTCGTCAAGCCCGTAATCTTTTGACAAAATAACGTCGTCTGCCTGCGCCGAAATAATCGCCTCGTTAATTTCTTCGTCGGTTGCGTCGTTTTTGCCCCACTGCATATTTTCGCGTATCGTGCCTTTGAAAAGAACCGCACGCTGGGGAACTATTCCGCACCTGTCGCGTAAAGCTTCTCCGTCAATACTGTTTACATTTTGCCCGTCAATTAAAACCTCGCCGGAGCGAACGTCGTAAAAATGCGGTATCATATTTACAAGCGTTGTTTTCCCCGCGCCCGTGCCACCGATTATACCAATTGTCTGACCTTTATCAACAGTAAAAGATATATCTCTCAATGCATCAACCGAAGCGTTACCGTAATTTACGCAAACGTTATTGAACTCTATAAAATGCTTCGCTTCTTGTACAACACTCTCCGCCGCACTTTTAATAGAAGGCTGCATATCTAAAATTTCGTTCACGCGACCTGCGCAAGCAAAGGACTTGGTTACGGTTATTATAAGGTTCGCAAGTTTAATGAGCTCGACCAAAATCTGGCTCATGTAGTTGTACAACGCAACAACGTTACCCTGCGAAAGCACTCCGCCGTCAACTTTTATTGCGCCTACGTATATAAGCACGATAATCGCCGCGTTTATAATTGCGTACGTCAGCGGATTCATAAGCGCGGAAATTGTGCCGACAAACTTTTGAGATTTGGTTAAATCCTCATTGCGTGCGTTGTATTTTTTAATTTCGTCCTCTTCCTTACAAAACGCCCTTAAAACTCTTGCGCCGGTAAGCGTTTCACGCGTAGACGTTGTAACCTTATCAAGCTTTCCCTGCGACTTTTTGTAAAGCGGAATACTTATAAGCATTATCCCGAAAACGACTACGCACAATACAGCAATTGCAACGGCGAAAACTCCGCCCGCGGTTACGTTGATTATAAACGCCATTACCATTGCGCCGAAGACGATAAACGGCGAGCGCATAAACAGCCTTAAAACGAGGTTTACGCCCGACTGTATCTGATTTACGTCGCTGGTCATGCGCGTAATCATTTTTGAAGTACCCAAGCCGTCGATATCCGCGTACGAAAGCGACTGCATTTTTGAAAATAGGTCGTGCCTTAACTCTTTTGAAAAGCCGACTGCTGCGCGTGCCGCAAAGTATTGTGCGGCAACCGCACTGACAAGACCGAGTGCGCCAAGCCCTATCAAAATCAGGCAGGCATATACGATATACTGCCAGCCCGCGCCTCCGCTTATTCCTCTGTCGATTATTGCGGAAACTATCAGCGGTACAAAAAGCTCAAACGCGGCTTCCAAAAGCTTGAAAAGCGGCGCAAGAATACTTTGCAGTTTATAATTTTTTAGATATTTAAGCAATTTCTGCATATTTAATATTTTACCATTTATGTAAATAAAAAGCAATTTATATTTAAAGCATTTGCAATTATTCGCCGTATTTGTTATATTGTTGAAAAGGAGCTAACAATGCCTTACGAAATTTACTTAAAAAAGAACGAAGAAAAGCGAATAATTGCAGGACACAGCTGGGTGTACGCTAACGAAGTCGCGCGCATTGAAAATAAAGACAAAAACGGCTCGCTAGCCACAGTATACTCTTACGACGGCAGATACATCGGCAAAGGCTATATAAACCACGCTTCAAAAATTTTAGTAAGAATTTTTATCCGTGGCAATGAAAGCGACGACGAAAATTTTTATCTTAAAAAAATAAAAGCTGCTGACGATTACCGCAATAAACTGGGCTATGAAAACTGTTACAGAATGGTTTTCGCCGAGGCGGATAACCTCCCCGCCCTCATTATCGATAAGTACGGCGATATTCTCGTTATGCAGTGCCTATCCCTTGGAAT
>JAIDRX010000159.1 GCA_029061495.1 Clostridia bacterium | reverse complement strand
ATATTTTAAGTATGAAGAAATTTGCTTTTTCCATATTTTTTATTTGCGCTTTAACATGCCTGTTTGCAGGCTGTAAAAAGGGCGGTACGGATTACACAGACTACATTTCCGAAATGCGGACGGATATCTACCTCTACTCTAACGACGGAACGGAAATTAAGATTTATCGCGCCCAGAAGGAAACGCCTTTTAACGCGGACGGCGTAAAGGGTGAAATGAGCGACTTGACCGAAATTTACGTAACCCTGCCCAAAAACTACGACGAGATAGAAGTAAGCGTATGCAATATTGAGGGCGAAATGAGTTACAGCGCGGTGGATAAATGCTATTATTTAAGCTGTACGGGCGGCGGCGTTACCGGCGGAAGCGTAGACGTTACGCTAACCTACGGCGGAAAGAGCGAAACCTATTCTGCGGCAAGCGTTTTGTACGACGGGGTTATAAGCTGTAAAGAAGCCGTAAAGTGCGTAATAGACCACGACAAGGGGCTCTTCTCCTCCTTGACCGAAAACAAAATTTTCAAAGGTGAAATATTCGTACGCCTTCTGTACGACGAGGGATGTTACTATTACGTAGGCGTTTGCAACAGAGATAAAAATATAAGCGCGTACCTCATCGACGGCGAGCGCGGTAAAATTATAGCAAAAAGAGAGCTTAGCATATAAAATAAAAGGCGTGTCCGTTTTACCGGATACGCTTTTTTTATACCGTAAACTCTTTTGACTGTTTCCCTGTAATATGTTGAATATCAAACCCGATTATCAAAAACTTGTTTTCGTATTTGTCGATTTCTTTTTGCAATTCGCTATCGTGATTCGGGTAATATTTTTCACCCAGTTCTTTAATGGCAAAAAGAGTTTCCTCTCCGTTTTCTACAATTGTAACGTTGCCGAAAGCGACAACGCTTTTATAAAGCGTTGTGTATTTTTCGGGTTGCACTTCGTCTTTATCTATAATACAAAAAGTTGCCTTGTCGCAATTTTTTATAGCGTCTGTTTTATGCCCCTCTTTTGCACTGTGAAAATAAATTTTTCCGTCAACGTAAACGTAACTTAACGGCACTGTATAAGGATAACCGTCCGCGTCTATGACGGATAAAACTCCCGAAGTATTTTTACGCAGAATACTTTCAATTTCGGTTTTATTCAATTCCTGCTTAAATCTCCTCATTTTGCGAAACATATTCCGCTCCCGATTTTTGTTTTTTACTTATAAGGCTCCAGTTTATAAAGCCGTAAACGTCCATAACCAAAAACGCGACAAAGCAAACCACCATGGGCAGGTAAGTAATACTTTCATAGCTTGCCATACTCCACATAACTATAAGCACGACGTCGTTTACCGCATAACAGACTGCGTAGAAGCGGCTTCTCCTTGCCGTCAAATAAGCCGCCATAAACGAAGTTAAAACAGAAACCGTGCTGATAATAAGGTTAGCGGTATTCAAAGCCTTCAGCACAAAGTAAAACGCAACCGTAACGATAACCGCCGCCGTTAAAAATAAGCCCCACTCTTTGCGGGAAAGGCTGTTGACTTTGACCTCGCTTTTGTTGCCCTTATACGGATTTTTCAGCCAGCATATCAAAGCCCAAAGCGCTATCGGCGCACTCATTCCGAGATAAGTTATCATTTCTCCGTAATATTTGAATGAGTAAGATATTATTCCGTAAAACACACTGAATACAATAGTTAAAAGCTGTCCTATAGGGTTGCCCTTTGAAACTAATATCAAAGAGGTTGCGCCGATTAAAGAGCCCGCCAAATACAGATACTGCGTGTTTTTGAAAGCAAAAAAGCATACCGTAACAGTTATTACGCTTACGCTCCATATTACCCATTCCGCAACGGTTATACTTTTAAAAAATTTTTTCATAATAATTTAAAAAACAGCACTTTACTTATATCTTATAAGACCTGACGATATAAGTAAAATGCTGTCGCATTGCAAACACCCGGTGGCGTTTGCCAACCTGTTAAATTTTTAAATATTATATCGGTGCAAAAAAATAAAGTCAAGCGTTTGGCTATTACTTTATATCATAAAAGGCGCGGCATAAAGCCGCGCCTTTTTATTGTTTTTTTT
>JAIDRX010000158.1 GCA_029061495.1 Clostridia bacterium | reverse complement strand
TACCCCAGCCGTTTGCCGTTGCGTCGCTGCCTATACCCTCGATAGTAACGCCCTGCTCCAACGACTTCAACTCCAAATCGCCGTCAGCCTTAAAATCAATTTTACTGCCGTCACCTATGGTCCCCACTATTCTTACGCAGAGAGGATTAGTCGCACCGTTCTTTTTCTGATAACCCTGCCCGAGGATATTGTCTATTCCCGTAACGGTGTTACTGCCTACCTGCACAGAAACGGTTTTATAATTGTCGTTTGTAACGTACAGTACGACTGCGTTACTTTTTAAAGTTCCGTCCTCGTTATACGCGCCCGAAGCCGTTCCTTTCACAAACGCATAACCCGAACGCTCGTGCGCAAGAACGGTGATGCTTTCCGCAGTTGCCGCCTTGCTATCGTCCTCGGTAAATTCCTCTCCGCCGGTAGGCACTACCTTTAGCGTATACTTTCCCGCTTTAAGGCCGACCGCGTCCGCGCGGCAATAATCTTTATACTCGCGCACGAGAGGTGCGTCAAGCTTTACATA
Organism: Clostridia bacterium; assembly: GCA_029061495.1. Classification (GTDB taxonomy): domain Bacteria; phylum Bacillota; class Clostridia; order Christensenellales; family Borkfalkiaceae; genus Coproplasma. The sequence goes on along the minus strand of JAIDRX010000158.1, from coordinate 1,563 downwards.
TTCGCCGCCATCCGCTTTACTGTAAACGTTGTAGCCCATTGCGCCGGGAACTTTTTCCCAGGTTACGTAAGCCGCCTCCAAATCCCCCGCGGCTTTAGTTATTTTTACGCTTCCTTCGGGAACGGTGGGGATTACGGGATCTGCGGGTTTCTGCTGTCCGCCGGTTGTAGGTCCACCTGTTGTAGGTCCACCTGTTGTAGGTCCACCTGTTGAAGGACCGCCCGTTGAGGGACCACCGGTTGAAGGACCTTCCGTTTCGGTATTTCCGGGACCGACCCCTTCAGTCTGTCCTCCGCCCGTACCAGTGCCTTCGCCGTTGCCGCCGGTTTTACCGCAACCCGCAAACGCGAAGATGCCGAGACTTGCCAAAAGCGCCGCTAAGGCGCGTTTCAAATTTTTGCTCATAATTTTCCCTTCTGAATTTTTTTGTCTATTTTATTATACTCTCATTTTTACTTAAACACAAACGAATATGAAATAAATTTTCAAATTTTTTTAATTTTTAACATACGGTTAAAACTTAAGCCCCCGCGCTTTCTGCGCAAGGGCTTTACGTTTGATGAGTGATAAGTTAGTCTATCGCCAAAGAAATTAAGATACATCGATTAAACGATTCGTTTAAGTTTGACGACAGCGGCAGTACGCCCACCGCCAGCGCAATAAAAATACATTGATTAAGCGGAACGCTTATTAACGGCCGAGCCAGCCGCCGTCTACCGCAAGGGTAAATCCGTTAACGTAGTCCGACGCACTCGAAGCTAAGAACACAGCCGCGCCTTCCAAATCTGCGGGCGTTCCCCACCTACCTGCGGGAATACGCGCAAGTATATCCGCGCTTCTGTCCTCGTCCTGACGAAGCTGTTCCGTATTATTGGTAGCCATATAACCGGGGGCTATTCCGTTTACGTTAATTCCGTACTTCGCCCACTCGTTTGCGAGGGTCATGGTAACTCCCTTTATCGCCGACTTCGAAGCCGTGTACGAAGGCACCCTTATTCCGCCCTGGTACGAAAGCATCGACGCTATATTTATAATTTTACCGCCCGACTTCTGCGCAACGAACTGCTGAGCCACCGCCTGCGTTAAGAAAAATACCGTCTTTAAATTTACGTTTATAACCGAGTCCCAGTTTTCCTCGGAAAACTCCAACGAGTCCTGCCTCTTGATTATACCCGCATTGTTTACGAGAATATCGATTCTGCCGAACTTGTCCAGCGTATCGGCGATAATGCCGGGGATAACGTCAAGCGAGCTTAAGTCCGCAATAACATTATGAAAGTTTTTGCCGAGCATTTCCGCCGTCTCGGTGCTGGGTCTGCGCGATACGCCTACGACCTTTGCGCCCGCCTCAACGAAGGCTCTGCAAATTCCCTGTCCAAGTCCCGTGTTGCTGCCGGTAACTATCGCAACCTTACCCTTTAAACTGAATTGATCTAAAATCATTTTCTCCCTCCGAAAAATTTTGTTCTGTTAAATGATACAATAATTTCTTTAAAAAATCAAGACCGTTTTTTAAATATCTTTATCGAATTGCAACACCTTTCCGCCATCTATCTTATAGAC
>JAIDRX010000157.1 GCA_029061495.1 Clostridia bacterium | reverse complement strand
CTTTTCCAAAACATACTCCCGATAGGATAAAAATTACCCCGTCCTGTCAATTATGTTAATATCGGGCACAAAAACCACAATATACTGAAATTATAACATCTTTTTTGCTTTTTGTATATATTTTTTAAAAATCTTTGTGCAATTTGCACATAAAAATTTTTGTATTTTCAGTCATCAATGCCAATTAACATATGGGGGGCAATTTGTTTTAAAGGCTTTTTAACAAAATCCCTGTTTTTATAGTCGGGATGGGGAATAATAAGTCTTTCGTCCCTGATTTTCTTTTCGCCGAAAAAGATAATATCTATATCGAGAGTTCTGTCGCCCCACCTCTCCTTTCTCGCTCTGCCGCATTCCGCTTCTATGCGGTGGATTTCGTCCAAAAGGGCGTGCGGAGTCAAAAGGGTTGAAACGACTGCGGCGCAGTTTAAAAACTCATTTTTTGCAACTCCGCCGTACGGCTCGCTTGAAATATAGTCCGAAATCTTTTCAACCTTTACCCCGCGCGTTTCGTTCAGCATTTTTATTGCCGTATCGAGGTATTGCTTTTTATCGCCTAAATTTGAGCCAATTGAGAGATACGCCTTCTCCCTTTCAACCGTAACCGTTACGGCAACGGTATCGAATTTCTGCTTTACGGGCGCGTCGGGCTTGTTGACGGTTAAAGTAATTTTTTCAACCCTTTCAAACTTTTCCATAATCGAAAAGGCGCACTCGTAAGCAAGCTTTTCAATGAGGTTGAAAACATTGCCGCGCGTAACCTCGGCAATTTCCTTACACACGCGCGAATAGTTTACGGTCTTTTCAAGGTCGTCCGATATTGCGGCGGCGTAAAAATCGCAGGTTAGATCCGCGTCGAAAACAAACCTCTGCGGATTTACCTTTTCAAAATCTTTTACGCCGTGGCAGGCTGAAATTTCAAGCCCGCGTATTTTAATTATTCCCATACTCTTCCTTTATCGCCTGCACGTTTTCCTTAACGTCATGCACGCGCACAAACAGTATCTTTTTTCTTGCGGCAAGGCGCGTACTTTCAATAGTGGGCGCAAGCCTGTCCTCTACTTTTCCGCCGAACATTGATTTGCGGCTTGTTCCCAAAAGTAAGGGATAGCCGAGTGCGGACAACCTGTCGTATTTCTCTAACAGCTCGAAGTTTTGTTCCTTTGTCTTTGCAAAGCCTATGCCGCCGTCAAGACAGATTTTGTCTTTATCAACACCTGCGTTCAGCGCGATAGATACGCTATCCTTCAAAAAGCTTTGTATAGGTTGCCAAATATCGCCCGCAAGCGTATTTTTTGCGTTGTGCATTATGCAGACCGCGGCGCCGTGCTTTGCGATTACTTGCGCCATGTCCTTATCGTGCGTAAGCCCCCACACGTCGTTTATCATATCCGCGCCAAGTTCAAGCGCCGCTTTTGCGCTTTTTGAAAAGTAGGTATCCACCGAAACGGGGATACCGAAGTTTTGCTTTATAAGTTTTAATGGACGCTCAAAGCGAGAAATTTCCTCGTCCGCGCTCACTTCCGTGTAATTAGGGCGCGTAGACTGTGCGCCTATGTCTATTACCGCCGCGCCGTCCTTTACGGCTTTTTCAACCGTCTTTAAAACCGTGTACTCGTTGTTTCTACTGCCGGAAAAAAAACTGTCGGGCGTGAGGTTGACTATCGCCATCACAAAAGTGTAATCAATAAATTTTTTATTGCCTATTATCATTTTAAAAGTTCGAAAACGTCTTTCTTTTTATCTGCGGGGAAGTCTCCCTTGGTGCAGTACGAAAGAGTTTTACTGCCCGCCTTTTTTACGCCGCGGCAGGTCATACAGGTATGCTCGGCTTCGCACACGACCATAACGCCCTTGGGCGCAAGACAGCGCATAATTTCATCGGCTATCTGGCTTGTAAGCCTTTCCTGCAACTGTAACCTTTTTGAAAACACTTCGACCGTGCGCGCAAGCTTCGAAAGCCCTACCACTTTCCCGTCGGGAATATACGCTATTGCGATTTTTCCGAAAAAGGGCATTAAATGATGCTCGCACGTGGAGGAAAAAGCAATGTCCTTTTCAAGCACCATATCTCCGCAGTCGGAGGTAAAGGTTTTTGAAAGATGCTCTTCCGCAGTCTGCCCCTCGCCCGACAAAAGCTCGGCATAAGCGTCGGCAACGCGGCGCGGCGTGTCTTTTAAACCCTCGCGCGTTCTGTCCTCGCCGAGAGCGTCCAACAAATCTTCTATCGCCTTTATTGCCTTTTGCCTATCCATTCTTTTGCCTCCTTTAAAAGTGTGAACGAGCCGCACACAACAACCGTCTGCGTTTGCGCTTTATCGAGTGCATTAGCAACGCTTTGCGCGCTTTTGACATCTTTAAAATATTTGCGGCAAGCCTTTTCCGTTTCGGCAAGACTTCTTGCGCGCGGACTTGGACAGCTTACCGCGATTATCCTTTCAGCGCATCCATCTATCGTCTTTAAATTTCCGTCGATATCCTTGTCGGATAGGCAACCGAAAATTACCGTGATATCTTTTTCGTTCTTTAACGTATCCGCAAGCGGAACGAGTGCCGCGGGATTATGGCCGCCGTCTAAAATATAATTTACACCGCCTGCGGAAAGCCTTTCAAGCCTGCCCGCGGGCTTGGTGTTTTTTATCCCCTCGAAAATCGCCTTTTCATCAACACCTAAAATTTTTGCGCCTTCTATCGCGGTCGATGCGTTGAAGGGTTGCAAGCTTCCTTCTACGGACAACCCGCAAGGATAATTTTTGCAAAGTTTATAGCCGAGGTTTTCAAAGTACCGCGCCGCCTTCGCAGTCTGATGCGCGTTTATAACGACGGGGCAGTTTTTTATTATTCCCGCTTTTTGCGCGCAGATTTTCTCTATCGTGTCGCCGAGGTACTCGGTATGCTCTAACGAAATCGAGGTTATAACCGCAAGAGCCTTTTTGCTTATTGCGTTTGTAGCGTCGTTAAGTCCGCCCATTCCGCACTCTATCACGGCGTACTCGCACCCCTCTTGCGCGAAGGCGTAAATTACCGCCGCCGTTTCAATTTCAAACTCGCTTGCGTCTTCCGGTGCAACCTCTTTTGCCGCTTTTAAATACTTTTGAAACTTGTCCGCAGAAAAGCTTTTACCGTCGATTTTAAACTGGTCGTAATAGTCGTAAACGAGGGGCGAGGTGAAAGTACCCACCTTACTTTTTGCGGCAATTAAAATATTCGTAAAAAATTCCGCGGTTGAACCCTTTCCGTTCGTTCCCGCGATATGAATTATTTTAAGTTTTTCGTCCGGACTGCCCCAATTATCCAAAATTTTACGCGTCGGAAGAGTGCTGTAAACTTTCATTTTTAAACGCAGATATTATACCACACGCGCAGCCGCTAAATCAAGAATATTGAAAGAAATTTTGATAATACTTATATTATGGCTCTGATTTTTATACGCACGGCAATTATATTTATAACCCTGCTATTCGTTATGCGGCTTATGGGCAAAAGTCAGGTCGGGGAAATGCAACCCTTTGAATTCGTCATTTCCTTGCTTATTGCGGAACTTGCCTGCATACCCATGGCAGACACTTCAATACCTCTGCTTTACGGAATAGTGGCGATTATCGCAATATTCGTACTACACCAGATAGTCTGGCTTTTGGACTTATGGTTTAAACCCATGAAGACGGTAATTTGCGGAAAGCCGTCGGTTGTCATAAACAAGGACGGTATTGACGAATACCAGTTAAAGAAAAACAACCTTGACGTAAGCGATTTAATAGAGAGTATGCGCGTTGCCGGCTATTTCAGCTTGGACGACGTCTATTACGGACTGTACGAGGCGAACGGCTCTTTTTCCGCATTGGAAAATCCCGACAAGTCAACCTCTTCCCTCTCGCTTATTATAATCGACAACGGAAAAGCGGACAAAAAAAATCTTGCCGTATGCGGAATAGGGCAAGACGATTTAGATTCGTTTTTAAAAAAGCAGAACGCAAAATTAAAACAGGTTTTGGTTATGACCGTTAACGCCGAGGGCAGAGTGTACTTCCAGAAAAAGGGCGAAAAGTACCAAATACTCAAAATGGAGGTAAACGGCAAATGGTAAAGTCCGTAATTTACACGCTTACCGCTATAGTGGCAAGCATAATACTTTTCGTCTGCGTGGATATTTACCTCAATAAACAGTTTGACGAATTCGGCGCGGCGATAGATACTTTATACAGAAAGGTCGAGGCCAATTCGGCAAGCCGCGAGGACGGTTACGCCGTGAAAGAAATGTGGAAAGAGAAAAAGTCGAAACTGCACGTTTTGATTCCGCACAACGATATCTCTTACGTTGACTATTGGCTTAGCGAAGCATGCGGACTTATTTACAACGGCGAGTACGATTTAGCGCTCGGCAAAATCGAAGTTTTAAAAGAGATAGTCGAAAATCTCCCCGGCGGTTACGCTTTCAAATTCGAAAATATCTTCTGAGTTACTCGTATTCGTCGTAGCTTCGCCTGTCGGGCGGGCACGGCGGAGGGCAGTTCCCGTTAGGGCGCTTTGGCGGACAAGGCGGCGGGCACGGCGGCTCACCCTTTCCTTCCGTTTTTATAAGTATTGCGTCCTCGCCTATTTTTACTATTGATTGGACGGGTATAAAAACTTCCTGCCTTGAAAATTTAAAGCCCTTACAGCCCGTAACGGTTATACCTATAAAACGGTTTTCGGGAAAGGTTACCGCTATATCGCAAACCTTACCGAGGTGCTTTCCGTCCGATATGCTTATAACTTCCTTTTGTTTTAGTTGAGAAAAATTAAATTCCATAAAATAACAGCTTTTTTTGTAATAATATATGCGGCAGGCAAATGAAATTTGCCTGCCGCGCTCTATTTATATTTAAGTTAATTTACAGCGTAAGTAAACCTTTCTTTAAGGGACATTAGCGGATTGTTTAAGAACAGCTTATCTATTCCGAATTTGCTTCCGTTAAGCTTAAGCGCAAAGTTGTATGCGGTAGAGCCGCCTATCCAGGCAATTATCTGGAACACAAAAAGCACTATTAGGATAAACACTGCCAAAAACAAAATTACGCCCAAAATTTTGTTAAAAACTTTAAAGACGATATTGTTAATTTCAAGTATAGCCCTTACCAGCTTTGTTAAAAGCCACCGCGCAAGCTGCACCACTATTAAAAGTACTATATAAAAAACAACTACTTCAATATGGATTTTTATAAGGAAATTGCAGAAACCGTTGTGTTTATTTGCAAGCGCTATGACGAACTTATTCATAAGCTCCTTCACGAAGCCCAAATCCATTATAAGTCCGCCGAGGCTGTAACAGATAAATATGGATATCAATATACCCACTATGCCGCTCGTCAACACTTCAAGCCCGCGGCCGAACCCGACCAACGCGCCCACTACGCCCACTACCAGAACAAGAGCAAGGGCAACCCAATCGGCAATTATCATATGCAGTCCTCCAAAGCCATTGTAACACAGCGCATAAAAAAAGTAAAGTAAATCTTCAAAGACACTGGTAAGGTAGTATTTTGTTGTAAATTGTTAGTTTTCGTTGATTTTGTAAAACGTTTATGATATATTGATATCAAGCAATACCGATTTAAGGAGTTTTTACTATGGATAAAAGGTTAGAAATTCTTTTGGTTGAAGACGACAAAGCCGCCTGTGAAGAATTCATTCGAGAGATAGACAACAACCCTGACGATTTCCATTTGATAGGTTTAACCAATAATTCGACACGGGCGTTCCAGTACGTAACGGAGTCCAGCCCCGACGCCATTATTTTGGACCTTGAACTTCATCACGGCGGCGGAGACGGATTAGAGCTTCTTAAACGTATGAAAGAAGCTCAGCTTTCGCGCATTCCTTTCGTGCTTGTTACCACTAACAACATAAGCGCCGTAACGCACGAAATAGCCCGCGAGCTCGGCGCGGACTTTATAATGACGAAAAATCAGGAAAACTATTGCGCTAAATCCGTTTTGGAATTTCTTAAATTGACCAAATCGGTTATTCTTAACCGCAGAAAGCAAACTCCTTCCGGCGGATACGTTGAAACTCCTACTCAAGCTGCAAAGAGATTGCAGCGTAGAATTTGCTTAGAGCTTGACCGCGTCGGTGTGAGTCCCAAATCCGTTGGATATGCGTACCTTATCGAAGCTATTACAATGACGGTTAAAGAGCCTACTCAGCACATATGTGAAAAAATAGGCGATCTACACCGCAAAACGGCAACAAGCGTAGAACGCGCAATGCAGAATGCAATAAACCGTGCGTGGTCCACGTCTGATATCGACGAATTACTTAAACACTACACGGCAAGAATTAAGTCTGAAAAAGGCGTTCCTACCATTACAGAGTTTATTTATTTCTATGCACAAAAAATAAAAAACGATTTATAAATAAAAAGCGGGTCGCACTTTTTTGTGCAACCCGCTTACGGTATTAAACGCAATACCAAAGATTTCTAAGCCAATTCCAAAAGCTCTTCCACATTTTGAACTTCCTCCTCCGCTTTTTCTTTGATTATAAATTTTAAGGAAGGAAAACTAAATTATCACTTGGGCGTTGATTTTAATTAGATTTATTAGATTTTACGGTATTTTATGTTACAGGATATAATTACAATAACCAAATATTCTGCTTTATTTATATGTAGTATATACGGCTTTTTAAAGCTGTCTAAAATAAAGCTTAAATGGATAAACTTACTCGATATACTTATTGCAGTAGTTTTAGCAGCCGCGCTGCATTATGCAACTAAGCGGGTCAGGTTTTTAGTGCCGATAGGTTTTTTACTGTTTACTTGCTTATACTCTCTTGCTCGTTACAGAAAAACTGCTTTGGTTACAATTACAAACGGGACTATTGCGTGTGGCTTTTCTATAGTAATAATGGTCATTGCGCCCATCTTATCTATCCCATTTGAATTTTTGATGTTTAGATTTATTAACAACGAAATTATAAAAAACATAATTACATTATGTATACTTTGCATATTCCAACTACTTTTTATATTTCTTATTTATAAAATCAAAAGGCTAAAAAGCGGTATATCTATTCAAAATAACGACGGCAGCATAGAAATACTTTTACTAATCAGCATTTTAAGTATTTTCCTTATGACGTTATTTTATATGGACAACTTAGCTAATTCGCCTTATAACCTTATTATATTAGCTATTATCTTCTGCGGCTTGGCTCTTATTGTATGGTGGAAAAAGCACGTTACAAATAACTATTTAAAACAGCTTCATAAACGTAATATTGCTATTTACGAACAACGCATTGAAGACTATGAAAAAGAGCGCCAGGATCTTTTGCACCAAAACAATGAGCTGTCTACATTAATACATAGGGACAATAAGCTTATACCAACAATGGTCCTTGCCGTAAAAGAGGCGATTGCCACCGCCAAAAAAAGCGAAAAATTAGACAGTATTTTAACCCAGCTTGAAGAGCTTTCCGCCGAGCGCAAAGAGGCTATAGAAACGTATCAGACCAAGTCGGACAACCTGCCCAAAACAGAAATTATCGCGATTGACGCAGCGTTGCATTTCATTTCGACAAAGGCTCAGCAAAACCATATTGATTTTAACGTTGATTTAGTTAAGGACGCTATCCCTCCCCTGATTGCGGATATAAAGGATATGAACGACCTTTTAACTATTTTAAACGACTTGGGCGAAAACGCTATAATCGCAACAAAAAGCATTGAACAAGGTAAAATAAAAATTACCTTCGAGCAAACCGACTCGGGCGTGCCGTACTTCTGCTTTTACGATAACGGCGCACCGTTCGACGAAAAGGTTATTGCCAATATGGGTCAAAAGCGCATAACCACCCATAAGGCGGAGGGCGGCAGCGGAATCGGGCTTATGACGCTTTTCGATATTCTGTCTAAATACAACGCAAGCTATTGTCTGGACGAAACGCTTAGCGGCGACTATACCAAATGTATACAAATCATATTTGATAAACAACATAATTTCAACGTAAAAAAAGCGAACGGTTAACCGTTCGCTTTTTGTTTATGATATACAACCTTTAATTTGTTTTAACGCCGTCTTTTCAAGGCGCGAAACCTGCGCCTGGGAGATGCCTACTTCCTGAGATATTTCGGTCTGCGTCTTGCCCTCGAAGTATCTTAAAAACAATATCTTTTTCTCGCGCGCCTCTAAACGAGAAATCGCGTCGTACAGCGCGGCTTTTTCCGTCCACACCTCGTCGTTGTTTTTAGTGTCGAAAATCTGGTCCATTAATAAAAGCGTATCGCCCGCCTTGTTGTACACGGGGTCATACAGTGAAACAGGGTCGGAAATCGCGTCCAGCGCGTACGCAACTTCGGATACGGCGATGTTCATTTCCTTTGCGATTTTGTCGTAGGTTACATCCTCGTCGTCCACCTCTAACTTTTCGCGCACCTTTAAAATCTGGTATGCGGTATCGCGTATCGAGCGCGAAACGCGCAGGCTGTTACCGTCCCTTAAATACCTTTTAATTTCTCCCAATATCATTGGCACGGCGTAGGTTGAAAACTTTACCCCGACCGACAAGTCGAAATTGTCTATCGCTTTAATAAGCCCAACACAGCCCGCCTGAAAAACGTCGTCCGCGTTTGCATTCTTTGCCCAGAACCTGCGCACAAGCGACAACACAAGGCGCAAATTGCCGGTTATAAATCTTTCGCGCGCCGCCTCGTCCCCCGCTTTCAGCTTTATCATAAGTTCGTTTTGTTCCTTTGCGTTGAGAAGCGGTAAGCCCGAAGTATCAACGCCGCAGATAACTACTTTCTGTAACATACGTATCCCCCTTTTTGAAGTATGTACGGAAGTAGTTACGGGAGATTATATTTGTCTCGATATGTCCTTTTTAAGCTTTGAAATTATCTTTTTTTCAAGCCTCGATATGTAGCTTTGCGAAATGCCCAGTTTGTCGGCGACGTCCTTTTGGGTCATTTCCTCGCCTCCGTCCAACGCAAAGCGCATTTTCATAATAGTCTGCTCGCGCGAGGAAAGCTTTGATAGCGACGCACGCAAAAGCTCTCTTTCAACCCCGCCCTCTATGTCGGAGTAAACGCTGTCCGCGTCCGTACCCATAACGTCGGATAAAAGCAGCTCGTTGCCCTCCCAGTCTGTGTTCAAAGGCTCGTCAAAGCTAACTTCCTGTTTAAGGCGCGAGGTGCGCCTGAGGTACATTAAAATTTCGTTTTCAATGCAGCGCGAAGCGTAAGTTGCAAGCTTGATATTCTTGTCCGATTTAAACGAGTTTATAGCCTTTATAAGTCCTATCGTTCCGACGGAAACAAGGTCGTCGCCGTCCACGCCCGAGCCCTCGAACTTTTTGGCTATGTACACGACGAGGCGCAGGTTGTGCTCTACAAGCTCGGCTTTCGCCCTCTCGTCGCCGCTCTCCAAAAGCGAAATTTTGTCGCTTTCCTCCTCCTGCGAAAAAGGCAGTGGAAGCGCCTCCGTTCCGCATATGTAGTCAAGCGTGTTTCTGCCGAATATCAGCGATAATAAGTGCTTTATTTTTTCAAACATTTACTCCTCCAAAATGTCGGGGTGAAGCACCGCGCCGCTTGCCGCGTACGGGCTTATCCCTATAATTGCGTCCTTTACGGTGTTAATTTTATCCCCTGCGCTTATCTCTATTTTGTCGGCGGTAAATATTTTCAGTTTTTTACTTCCCGCTACAGTATGTATTTTTACGCTGTCTTTTATTCGGCTTTCGTCGATAATTTTTAATGCGGCGGTTAAAGGAATTACGCTTACCGGTCTCCCCCTGTGGTATACTCTGTTTCCGCTGTCGAAGAACCCCGAAAGGCTTACGCACTTTTCGCCCGAAAATATTTTAAGGTCAACCTCGGTCTTGTCCGCCTTTTTGAATTTGGCGGCGATTTTGCGCGCAACGATTATAAGTATCAGCACGCCGAACAAAGGAATTCCTATCGGCACGGACGAAAGAACGTACCCCGCGCCAGACAGATAGTTTTTGCCCGTAAGCGCAAAAATCGCGATTATCGCGCCGCCCAAAACGAAAGTGAACCCTAAAAAAGCCGCCGCCATTTTAGCGTATGCTTTAAAGTTTTTAAACTTGCCGCCCAAAAAGCAAATTGCCAGCCCCGAAACGACTTTAACTACCACCGCCCACACGCCCGAAAGCTTGAATAGCGGAAAGATTACCGCAAAACACGCGCCTATTGCAGCGGCGCATATAACCCTTAAAATATGCGCGGGATTTTTGCAGACTATCTTTGCACAGTACAGCAGTGTAAAGTCCATACAAAAGTTTTCAATTAAGGCAAGCTCTATATAGACCTGCATTGTAAAAGGTATTATAGCGTAAGCGGGCTGTCGTAAAATATAAAATAACGGCGCAACTTGTCGAATTGCGTCGTTATTTTACTTTGGTGGATTTGCTTGAAAAAAACTTACCATTATGCTAAACTTTAAACATCTAATACATCAATAGGTATAAATAGTGAAAAGAAAAATTTTAATTTTAACAATTTGCTTAATATCCACAGCTATCTGCGCGTTTGCTTTTACGTCTTGCACTAAAAAAGTTGACGGCTTAGAACTGAAATACAAAAGCGGCGGGTACGTTATTAACGCTTTGTACGATGAAAACTTAACAGAAATTATAATTCCAGCGTCTTATGACGGTAAACCTGTAAAAGAAATTGGTGAAAGTGCATTTAACGGATGTAGTAATCTGTCATCTGTTATTATTCCCGATAGCATAACGAAAATTGGTGAAGGAGCGTTTAACGGATGCAGTAATCTATCATCTGTTATTATTCCCGATAGCGTAACCCAAATATGCGATTTTGCTTTTAGCGGTAGCGGACTTTCAAGCATTACAATACCTAACAGCGTTACAGCAATAAGCAACCAAACGTTTCAAGGTTGCAGAAAACTAACAAGCGTTACACTCCCCGACACTTTAACTAAAATAGGAGAAAATGCTTTTCGGGGATGCGACAAACTTGAAAGCATTACTATACCCGACGGAGTAACATCAATAGGTAGCCTTGCTTTTTGCGATTGTACCGAACTTACAAGCATCAACTTACCCGAAGGACTAATTTCAATTGGTAAGAATGCATTTCAGTTTTGTAATAGCCTTACAAGCATAACTATTCCCAATAGTATAACTTATCTCGAAGAAGGGGTTTTTGATATGTGCCGCAATCTTACGAGTATTAAACTGCCTGCAAACCTAACTTTGATTGGAACAAGAACATTTTATGCTTGCGACAATCTTACAGATATTACTATACCTAACAGCGTTACTTATATTGGAAAAAATGCCCTTGCAGCGTGCAAAAGTCTTACCGATATAACGTTTCAAGGGACGATCTCGCAGTGGAATGAAATAAATAAAATTAGCGACTGGGACAAAAATACAGTCAATTATACCGTTCAATGTACCGACGGAAAGTTAGATAAACATGGTAACGTAATTGAATTATTGCAGGTAAAATTTAATGC
>JAIDRX010000156.1 GCA_029061495.1 Clostridia bacterium | reverse complement strand
AATATGCGCCGCCCGATATTCGGGCGGCGCATATTTTAAAATAAGAGAAAAAAATATGTAACAGCTTAATTTATAATATGCCGTAAGGTCTTTAAATATTACCCTCTTTTACTCCCTTTTGCTTTTTGCGCAAACGGAATTTTAAATTAAACACTTTAATTTTACTTTTGCCTTCCGTCCTTTCGCGGTGAGGGATATGGCGGATAACAAGCTTGTAAAGCTCGCCCACGGGTATTACCGACAGCGCAAGTGCGAGTACGATAAGCCAGTGTTTCCAGCTCAACGCGGTAAGCCCGAACGCTCCCGCAAGCGGACTTATTGCAAGCAGCACGTTTACGCCGACGCCGACCAGAACGGTAATGAGCAGAATTTTGTTCGAGAATATCCCCGTCTTGAAAAGCGACTGCCTCTCCGAGCGGATATTGAACGAGTGGAACAACTCCAAAAACGAAATTGTCAGGAAGGTCATTGCCGTTGCCGTTTCGTTTCCGCAATGTTTAAGCGCGACAGCGTAAACGCCTATCGTTACCGCCGTCATAAACGCACCGAAAAAGGCGATAGACGAAACCGAGCTTTTAGAGAACAGACTCTTCTCCGCCCGCACGGGAGGACGGTTCATTATATCGGCATCCTCTTTTTCCATACCGAGCGCAAGCACGGGGAAGCTGTCTGTTATCAGGTTGAGCCACAGAAGTTGGGTTGACAGCATAAAGTTGTTGCGGAAGAACACCAAAGATGCAATAAGTATTGCCAGAACTTCGGCAAGGTTTGTTGAAAGGAAAAACTGAATAGTCTTTCTGATATTTGCGGAAATTCTCCTGCCCTCGCGTACGGCTGAAACGATAGAGGTAAAGTTGTCGTCCGCGATAACCATATCCGAGGCGCTCTTTGTAACGTCGGTGCCGGACTTACCCATGGCAATGCCTATGTCCGCGCTCTTTATTGCGGGGGCGTCGTTTATACCGTCGCCCGTCATTGCAACGACCTGCCCGCGCTTTTGCAAAACCTTGACAAGCATATTCTTATGCTTGGGGGAAACGCGCGCGAATACCCTGCACCTCTCTATCGCCTCGTCGCGCTCGGAAGGATTCATAGCGTCAAGCTCGCTTCCCGATATAACCTCGCTCATGTCCGACGCTATACCGAGGTTTTTTGCGATAGCAAAAGCCGTCCTTACGTGGTCGCCCGTTATCATAACGGTTGCAACGCCTGCGGTTTTACACTCTGCAACGGCTTCTTTTACACCCTCTTTAAGCCCGTCTATCATTCCGCACAGTCCGCAGAATATAAGCCCTTCTTCCTTTGCAACGCCTTCAAACTGTCTGTATGCAAAGCCCAAAACGCGCAAAGCGTTATCGGACATTTCGTTATTCTTTTCAGTAATGCGCCGCTTATCCTCTCTGGTCAAAGGTCTTACCCCCGCGGAGGTTAAGACGAACGAACAGCGTTCAATTAAAATATCGGGCGCGCCCTTGACGAAGTTTAGTTTTTCGCCGCGGAAAGAAGCGGCAACCGTCATCATCTTTCTTTCGGAAGTGAAGGGAAGTTCGGCAAGCTTTTCAAAAGGTTCAGCGTATCCGCACTCGTCCGCGTAAACCTTAAGCGCAATTTCGGTAGGGTCGCCGAGATAATTATCCCTCTCGCCCTTGACGTCCGTACACGCAGTCATACACTGCAATATCTTTGATTTAGCGCCCGTAACGTTAGCCTGCGACAAATCTGAAAAATCGCCCCAGACGGAAACGACGCGCATTTTGTTCTGCGTGAGAGTTCCCGTCTTGTCAGAGCAGATTACCGAGCAGCCGCCAAGCGTTTCAACCGATTTTAATTTGCGTATAACGACGTGCTTTTTGCTCATACGCTGTACGCCCATAGCCATGATTATGGTTACGACTGCGGGAAGTCCTTCGGGAATAGCCGCAACGGCTATTGCTACGGAGGTCATAAAGTTTTTAAGTAAACCGTCGCTGCGGACGAAAAGCCCTACTATGAATATAAGCGCGGTAACCGCAAGCACCACTGCGGAAATTATTTTGCCCAGCTTGTTTAAAGTGTTTTCAAGCGGGGTGCCTGCCTGCTTGGTGTCCTGAAGCATTGCGGCGATTTTGCCCATTTCCGTTTGCATACCAACGGCTGTAACGACTGCGGTTGCGTTTCCGCGCAAAACGTAGGTTGAGTTGAAAAGGGTATTTTTCATAGCGCCGAGGGCTACCTTGCTGCCGCTTATCGCCGCAACGCTTTTTTCAACCCCCTCGCTCTCGCCCGTGAGTGCGGATTCGTCACACTTTAAATTGTTGCACTCTACAATGCGGCAGTCAGCGGGGATAACGTCGCCCTCTTCCAAAAGCACGAGATCTCCCACGGTGATTTGGTCGCTTTCAACCGAAATTTCTTTGCCGCCGCGTCTGACCTTTACCGAAC
>JAIDRX010000155.1 GCA_029061495.1 Clostridia bacterium | reverse complement strand
ATCCAGCGCGGGCGGCTTTAAAATTATTTATCTCTTTTTTATGGGTACGTATTTGCGCCTGTCCTGTACGCAAGCGTATGCGGGACGGATAATCTTTCCGCCGCAAACAAGCTCTTCCATACGGTGCGCGCTCCATCCGCCTATCCTCGCAATGGCAAAGAGGGGGGTGAACAGCGCTTCGGGCAAATTCAGCATCGAGTACACAAAGCCCGAGTAGAAGTCAACGTTGGGGTTGACGGGTTTGTCTATATTCTTGTGTTCGCGTATAAGCTCGGACGCGGCTTTTGCAACGGTGTTGTACAGCTCGAACTCAGCCTCGCGGCCCTTTTCAATTGCAAGCTTGCCTGCGTAAACCTTCAACACTTCCGCGCGGGGGTCGGATATGGTATAAATAGCGTGTCCCATACCGTAAACGAGCCCCGTTCTGTCAAACGCTTTTTTATTTATGATTTTATTTACGTAGTCGTAAACGTTTTTCTTCGACCAGTTTTTAACGTTCTCTTTAATGTTCTCGAACATCTGTGTAACTTTGATGTTCGCTCCGCCGTGTTTGGGACCCTTTAACGAGCCTAACGAAGCCGCCGTTGACGAATAAGTATCCGTACCCGTAGACGTTGCAAGGTGGGTGGTAAAGGTTGAAGCGTTGCCGCCGCCATGGTCCGCGTGGAGGGTAAGGCAAACGTCCAGAACCTTTGCTTCCAGATCTGTAAAGGCGTTGTCCTTGCGTAAAACGTGCAAAATGTTCTGCGCGGTCGAGTATTCGGCAACGGGCTTATGTATAATGAGAGACCCGTCGTTGGTGTTGTAGTACCTGTATGCCCTGTACGAGTACGCCGCTATCATGGGGAACTCTGCAATAAGCTGCAGGCTCTGTCTTAAAACGTTCGAGAGCGATACGTTGTCTGGGTCGGGGTCGTAGCTGTATAAATTGAGTACGCACCTTGCAAGCATATTCATCATATCGCTTGAAAGCGACTTCATTATAACGTCGCGGACGAAGTTCCTAGGCAGAACACGGAACTCCGCAAGCATTTCGCAAAAGTCCGTTAGCTCTTTTGTGGAGGGGAGTTTACCGAAAAGAAGCAAGTATAAAGTCTCTTCGAATCCGAAGCGGTTTTCCGCAACGGCATTTCGCACCAAATCTTTAACGTCGTAGCCGCGGTAGCACAAAACGCCGGGGATAGGAGTGCGCACTCCGTCTTTCTCGTCCCAGCTGGTTACTTCGGAAATTTCGGTAAGGCCGCACAAAACGCCCTTGCCGTTCTTGTCGCGCAGACCTCTTTTAACGTCGTACTTTGTATAAAGGTCTGCGTCTATATTGTTGTTAGAGGACGCGGTTTTGGCAAGTTCTGAAATTTTATGAGAGTATTTTACTATAAGATTAGCTTCATTAAAATCCATAAATCGCCTCCTTGTATGTGAATATAATTATTTTATCATAAAGCGGGGTTAATGTCAAACGGCGGTATACAAAATAACGGCAAATGCCGCCGCCGCAAAAAGTTGACATATTACTGCAATAATTATACAATTAAAAAAAGCGTTTTTTAAAGTTAAAACAGGTTTATAAATAATTAAAGAGGTAAATTTTTATGCAACAGCTTAAACTCGTTTCCGCCGACGGAAAACTCGTATTTTCATTATCGGGTGAAATAGACTCGGCTTCCAGCGGTGATTTTTACGCGGAAGTCAAAGCGGCGTACCTTCACGATAAGCAGGATATAGTTTTCGACTGCGCGAGGTTAACGTTTATAGACAGCACTATGCTGGGGACGTTCGTTAAAATTTTCAAAGAGCTTAAAGCCGACGGATACAAAACGTCGCTTATAAACGTTCAGCCGAGGATAAGAAAGTTGTTCGAAATTTGCGCGCTGGACACCATTATGGAGATTGGCAGATGAAAAAGTTTTCAGTAGAGTTTTGTCTTGCCGACAGCGAATACATGACGGCGTTGAGGCTCGTTGCCGGTGCAGTATGCTCGGCGGCGGACGTTGACGTGGATACGCTCGAGGACTTTAAAGTGTGCGTAACCGAAAGCGCGCTCGTTTTGAAAAACTGCGGTTTTGAATGCGTGAAAGCCGTGTTTAACACGGACGGCGGAGTTCAGGCGGAAGTTTCTGGCTTAGGCGGAAAAACAAAGGCGGGGGAGACAGAGCTTTCCCTCGCGCTCATACGCGCCCTCGTTAAAGAGTGCGGCATAAATTGCAACGGCGGAATAATCGACAGGGTTTTGCTTAAAATATGATAGACGCGAAAGAGGCAGACAGGCTCTTCCGCGAGTACCGCAAAACCGGCGATATTAAAATCAGGAACGAGCTTGTCGAAAACTACTTATACGTTGCCGAGATACTTGCAAAAAAGTTTGCCGGCAGGGGGGTGGAGTACGACGACCTTTTACAGGTCGCGTCCGAGGCCTTGATTTCGGGCGTCGAAAAATTCGACCCCGACATGGGCACGCAGTTCACCACGTACATAACCCCCACGATTACGGGAATAATCAAAAACTATTTCCGTGATTTTTCGCGCTCGGTAAGACTGCCGCGCCGAGTCTATTCGCTTGCGGCGAAAATACGCGCCGAGTCTAACGAGTACTATAAAAAGAACGGCGTGAAGCCTACGGTAAAACAGCTTTCGGAAATGCTTGACGCCACCGAGGAGCAGATTATCGAAGCGTTGGAGTACCGCGCGCCCGTAAGCTTAGACGCAACGGTAAAGGGCGAGGAAGGCGAGGGGTTACTTTACGACATTATCCCCGACACCGGCAACGGATTCGAAAAGTTCGAGGACGCGGAGTCTCTCCGCGCGGAGATAGACAAGTTAGAGCCCACCGAAAAGAAGGTGGTGGCTTTAAGATTTATGCAGGGCAAGTCGCAGGCGGAAGTCGGCAAAATTTTAGGAGTCAGCCAGATGTTTGTTTCGCGTGCGGAAAGAAAGATAGTCGAAAAACTTAAGGAAGCTTTACTTTAATATGATAACTTTTAAAGTAGACAACTTAAAATTAATGCACGACTCGCTCAACACTTTTACCGAATTTTTAAAAACTTCGGGTGCGGACGAGGACGATATCTTCGCGAGCAAGTTAGTCTCTTGCGAGCTGATTACAAACGTCATCAGACACGGCGGCGACGAGGCGGAGTTTACGGGCTCTTTATCGGGCGATAAAATTTTTATCACCGTTGCGGCGGAAAGCCTTAAAGGGGTCGACGTAAGCGGAAAAGCCCCCGATGTCTTTGCGGAGAGCGGCAGAGGGCTTTATATAGTAAAGTGCTTTTCGTACGGCGAGATAGAGCGCGGCGACGGCGGAGAGATAAAGGTAGTAATCAAGCGACA
>JAIDRX010000154.1 GCA_029061495.1 Clostridia bacterium | reverse complement strand
GTATAGGTAAATCTATCACGTTCGATTTTTTCAAAACCGACTTGTAATGCGAGAAGGTTTCAAAACTCTTCCTACCGTGGTAACTGCCTATGCCAGAGTTGCCCACGCCGCCGAAAGGAATAGAGGTAGAGGCAATATGAATAATAACGTCGTTTACGCAACCGCCGCCGAAAGATACGCGCGACAAAATTTCTTTTTCCGCCTGTTTTTTGGTGGTGAAAAGATACAGCGCAAGGGGCGTGGGGTGCTTTGCTATCGTCTCGTAAATTTCTTTATCGTCGCTGTATTTTATGACGGGCAGAACGGGCCCGAAAATTTCTTCCTGCATAGCCTTATCGTCAACGCTTGCGGGGTAGAGAACGGTAGGCTCTATCTTGCGCGTTTCCTCGTCGCAATTTCCGCCTAAGTAAACGTTTTCACCTACCAAGCCCTTTAAACGGTCGAAGTGCTTCTGCGTAATAATTTTACCGTACTGCGCGTTGTGCAAAGCGCCGGGGAATAACTTCTCTATCCACTTTTTTAAAGACGCAACAAATTTATCCGCAACGCTTTCATGAACCAAAACGTAGTCGGGTGCAACGCAGGTTTGCCCCACGTTTAAAAACTTACCGAATGCTACGCGTTTAGCCGCCAAATCAACCTTAGCCGACTTGTCTACTATAACCGGGCTCTTACCGCCGAGCTCAAGCGTTACGGGCGTAAGGTTTTTAGCCGCCGCTTCGTAAACGCTTTTGCCTACGCGCGCGCCTCCCGTGAAAAAGATATAGTCAAACTTATATTTCAAAAGCTCTTGTCCCGCGCCCTCGCTTCCGTAAATTACGCTTACGTATTCGGGCGGAAATACGCTTTCAACGATATCTTTCATTGCCGCGCTCGTCTGCTCGGAAAAGCGCGAAGGCTTCAAAATTACCGTGTTTCCCGCGCCCACAGCGCCGATTAAAGGCTGAAAGGATAAAAGGAGGGGGTAATTCCACGGCGAAAGTATAAGCACATTGCCGTAAGGCGAAGGCAGGCGGTAGCTCTTTGAAGGGAACTGTGCAAGAGGGGAAGAGCGCCTTTCGCGTTTCGCCCATTTTTTTAAGTGCTTGATATGGCAGGACAAATCCTCCAACGTCATACCGATTTCCGTCATATATGCTTCCGAGGCAGATTTACCCAAATCTGCGTACAGCGCGTCGGCAAGCTTTTTTTCGTTTTGCTTAATCGCGGCCTTTAACTTTTTAAGGTATAAAAGCCTCGTTTTTACGTTCAGCGTTTTACCGCTTTCAAAAAATTCTTTTTGCTTGTTTAAAATTTCTTCAATCATAATTTCACCATATAATAAATTTTACTTAATTGTTTTTTGTTCATAAGCTTAGGAACGGGATAGAGGGGGTTACCTTCCATATCGGCGTACTTCGCCATAAGCGGAATATCCTCGTCCTTTATTTCCTCGAAGCCCTTGGGGATATTCATATACTCGTTCATCTCGTAAATGCGCGCAATGAACTTTTTAGCCGCAACCTCGTTGTTGTCCGTAAGCTCCGCAACCGAGCTTGCGCGCGCAAGGCGGGCTAACTTTTTATAAACCTTTTTGCCGTACACTTCCAAGACCACTGGTAAAAGAACGGCGTTCGTAAGTCCGTGTCCCAAGCCGTATCTGCCGCTTAAACTGTGCGCCACTGCATGGACGTATCCCACGTAACTTTTTGTAAACGCGATCCCTGCGTAGTGCGAGGCGAACAGCATATTTTTACGCGCTTCCGCGTTCGTCGGGTCGTCGTAGCAAACCTTTAAGTTGTCAATTATAAGCTTCACCGCCTCGACAGCTTTTGCCCTCGTGTCGCGCGTGGTAGAGCGGCCTATATACGCTTCAACCGCGTGGGTGAGCGCGTCCATACCCGTATAAGCCGTCATAGCTTTGGGGAGTCCCAGCGTCAGCTTGTAGTCGAGTACTGCATATTTAGGAATAAGTGGAAAGTCGTTTATGGCAAACTTTCTGTGCGTCTTGCTGTCTGTGATAACCGCGGCAATCGTCGTTTCACTTCCGGTGCCTGCCGTAGTGGGGAATGCGAAAAGGGGAGGCAGCTTTTTGCCGACGTGCAAAAGTCCGCCCATCTGTTTAACGCTCTTTTTAGGGCGTACGATTCGAGCTCCGCACGCTTTTGCAAGGTCCATCGCGCTTCCTCCGCCGATAGCCGCAATTGTCTGACAGCCGTTTTCAATATACATTGTCCGTGCTTCTTCAACCGAGTCAATGGTGGGGTTGGGCATAGTTTTGTCGTAAACTACGTATTCGATTTCGTTTTCGGTCAAAGCCTTTTTAAAATCTTCCGTAAGTCCGCACTTTACGACTCCCGCGTCGGTTGCAATAAACACCTTTTTAACATTAAGCTGTTTTATAACTTCCGCCGCCTCGTTAGCAGACTGCAAAATTTTCGACTGTCTGTAGGGGAGCAGTGGGATAGCAACCTTCATTACAAACTGAAAGGTTCGGCAATACGCCGCTTTAAAAATATTCATATTAAACCTCTTTACAAATTTTTTCGCAAATTCTTATAAACGCCTGCGAGTCCTCGTCTCCGAGAACGTCTATAGCTCCGTTTACAAGCTTCAGAATTTTCTCGTGCTGTGCAAGATATTCGCTTTCTTTTTCCGCGCAGAAGTGCAGTATAAGCTTGTTTCCGTCGCGCTCGGTGTAAATCATACCCTTTTTTACAAGGCTGTTTACCGTTCTGTTTGCAAGCGACTTATGCATTCTGTTGCGCTTTAAAATGTCCTGCAAATACAATCCTTCGCCAGCTTTAAAAGACTTATAAAGATAAAACAAAACCGCCGCTTCGTTGTACGGTATATCTTTCGTCAGCCTGTTGTTTTTCAAAGCGTAAGTTAAGCTTATCCAGCCGCTTATAATTTTTTCCGCCGTTTGGTTTTCCATAATCACCTCAAAGTTTACTTTGTAAACTATAGTTTAATTATACACCTGTTTGTCCCGAAAATAAAGCGTTTTAAGGGTAAATTATAAATTTTTTCAAAGGATGGGGCGTTTTGTCGCAATTTAGCATATTTACCGATATAAGCGTATAAATGTTGACTTAAATTCCGGTAAATGATAAAATATTATTACTATGAAACCGCGTTTAAACGTAGTCGGTGCGGCAATTATCAAAGAAGGAAAACTCCTTGCTTTGCGCCGCGCCCACGGTAATGAAAGCATCATACACAAGTTCGAGTTTGTCGGCGGCAAGGTAGAGGAGGGCGAAACTCCCGAAGAAGCTCTTGCGCGCGAATGTATGGAAGAGCTGTCGCTTGAAACCGAGGTCGGCACGCTTTTAAATACAGTCGAATACGAGTATCCCGACAACACGATAGTTTTATCCGTTTACTTTGTAAGACCTCTTTCCGACTTTGTTTTAAAAGAACACGAGGAAAGCAGATGGATTACTCCTTCGGAAGTAGACCCCGACGATTGGGCGCCTGCCGACAGAGAGTTTTTGCAGATTTTTATGACGGGCTACTTATCTTCGCGGAAAATCAAGGATGAAAAGGATTTTGACTTTATCCGTTACGTCGCCCACACGGTAATGCACGAAACGTTTGACGGAACCACCCCCGAAGGGCAAATCGACTATATGGTCAATCTGTTCTTCTCGCCCGAGGCGGTCAAGCAGAGCATATCCGAACAGGAATACACTTATAAAGTAATACTTTTAAACGGCGAGCCTGCGGGATTTTATTCGTGTTGTCCCGCAAAATATTTCGACACTACTGCGGGGGAAGGGACCTTCCTTTCCAAGCTGTACCTTTTGAAGTTTGCGCGCGGAAAGAGAATTTGCTCTAAAATTTTAGACAGCCTGCGCCGCCCCGTATATCTTACCGTAAAGCGCGACAATACCAATGCTGTAAACATATACAAGCATTGCGGCTTCCGTATCGTATACAGCGTTGAAAACGACATCGGTAACGGTTACAGCATGGACGACTTTATTATGGTGCTCGGCAAATGACGTATACGCTTATTTCGGGCGCTACGGGCGTACTCGGCGGAGAGTTTGTCCGCCTGCTTGCCCAAGAGGGTAAAAATCTCTTTTTAACGGGCAGAAGCGAAGAAAAACTGAAAGAATTAAAGGATAAGTTGACTGCGGAATTTCCCGCGGTCAATTTGCAAATTTGTGCATGTGATTTAAGCTCGGACGTATCGCGGCAAAATCTCTTTGATTGTGCTGGGGGATTCGTCTTTTCGGGACTTATAAACGTTGCGGGGGCAGATATACAAAAACCCTTTGAAGAGTACGACGAGCAAAAGCTGATATTCCAGACACGGGCATGCTTCGAGGGCGCGGTGTCGCTTACAAACTTTGTCTTAAAGCACAGGGCGGAAAAGTTACAGATAATAAATATATCAAGCGTTTCGGGCTTACAGCCTATGCCGTACTTTGCGCTGTACTCTGCAAGCAAGTGCGCGCTTACTGATTTTTCGGTAGCGCTTAATGCAGAGTTAAAGCGCAAGGGCGTTACCGTTACGGCAATTATTCCCGGCGCAATTTATACCCGTCCCGACGTAAAGGAATATATAAAAACCCAAGGCTCGTGGGGCAGAATCGCCGCAAAGAGTCCTGCGTTTGTAGCTAAAAAAAGCTTAAAGGCGGCAAAGCGGAAAAAGGCGAAATATATAGTGGGCAGTGCAAACAGGTTTTTGTACGCTTTAAGTAAATTAGTTCCGCAGAGTATAAAGCTTAAAATGATAGCGCGCCGCTGGAGCAAAACGCGCAAAGACGCATTTTAATTGACTTAAAAAATTTTTAAAAGTATAATAGAGAAAACACGGAGAAAAACATGAGCAGAGCTGACGATATTTTTGTCTCAAATATGCGCGACATTTTAGACAACGGCGTCTGGGATACTAACCTTGAAGTCCGCCCCAAATGGAGCGACGGAACCCCAGCGCACACCGTTAAAAAGTTCGGCATAGTGAACAGGTATAACTTACAGGAAGAGTTCCCCATACTCACGGTCCGCCGCACGTTTTTTAAATCTTGCATAGACGAGCTTTTATGGATATGGCAGAAAAAGAGCAACAACATAAAGGACTTAAACTCTAAAATCTGGAATCAGTGGGCTGACGAAAACGGCTCTATCGGTAAAGCGTACGGCTATCAGCTCGGCGTAAAGCACAAGTATAAAGAGGGCGAGTTCGACCAGGTTGACAGAGTATTGTACGACTTGAAAAACAACCTCGCAAGCCGCAGAATAATGACCAACATTTACAACTTTGCCGACCTGCACGAAATGAATTTGTACCCTTGCGCATATTCAATGACCTTCAACGTTTCGGGCGATACGTTGAACGGAATTTTAAATCAGCGCTCTAACGATATGCTAACGGCAAACAACTGGAA
>JAIDRX010000153.1 GCA_029061495.1 Clostridia bacterium | reverse complement strand
GCGGTAAAGCCCCAAAATGTAGTTGCGGTATTTATAAATATAATTAAAGCATTGCTCGATATGTTCTATCGTTCGGTAGTCTATTTCGTCGTACTCTTTACCGCCGCGGAAATCGTTTAAAATAAAGTTTATAAGCACTATCAAAACGTTTTCCTTAGAGGAGTAGTTTCTGTAAAACGAAACGCGCGCAACGCCCGCCGTAGTTATAAGCTCAGTTACGGAAATTTCGTTTATATCCTTTTTCTCCATAAGCGCAAGCAATGCGTCCGTTATGAGCTTTTTAACCTTTAAATTCGCCTCTTTGCGTTTATCCATACGGAAACAATAATCCCCCTTTTGTATCTGTTTGCCGCTTGTAAAGTGTAAAAACAATGTGATACAATTATATCAGTTTAAATTTTACAAGTCAAGTACGGAGGATAATTATGCCTGTAGCAATAGTAACCGATACCAACAGCGGCATCTCGGCACAGGAGGGGAAGGAGTTAGGCGTTTCCGTAATCCCCATGCCCGTTATAGTGAACGGCGAATGTTACTTCGAGGAAGAAAACATTACCCACGCAGACCTGTATGCGGCAATGCGCGCCAAAAAGGAAGTTTCAACCTCTATGCCCTCGCCGCAGTCGTTTTGCGAGGTGTGGGATAAATTACTTAAAGAGGGATACGACGGAATAGTTCATCTGCCCATGTCAAGCGGACTTTCGGCTTCGTGCGAAATGGCTAAGCAGTTTGCCGAAAACTACGGCGGTAAGGTTCAGGTCGTAGATAACCACAGAATTTCATTCTCGATGAGGATAGCCGTTTTCGACGCGATTAAGCTTGCGAAAAGGGGAAAGACCGCCGAGGAGATAAAAAGAATTTTAGAGGATCACGCGTACAACGCGAGCATTTATATTACGGTAAACTCGCTCGAGTATCTTAAAAAGAGCGGCAGGGTAACAGCCGCTGCCGCGGCTATCGCAACCGTTCTGAATATAAAGCCCGTTCTGACTATTCAGGGCGGAAAGCTTGACGCTTTCAAAAAAGTACACGGAATTAAAAAGAGTAAAGAGGTTATGCTCGAGGCTCTCTCAAACGAGCTGAAAACGCGGTTTGCGCACGTTCCTAAAGAAAGGCTGATTATAGGTACGGCGGGCACGCTCGAGACTCAGGCGGAGGTGGACGAAGTTATCGCCGCGGCGAAAAAGACGTTCCCCGGTTTGCCCGTTTACTACACGCCGCTCTCCTGCAGTATTGCCTGCCACACAGGGATAGGCGCCGTCGGCTTCGGAATATGCGTGGAAGAGGAGTAAATTAAAAAATAAACCCTGCGCCAATACGTCGGTGCAGGGTAATTTTTTATTTAATTTTAATTTCGAGATCGCCTCCGCAACGGTGCTTTAAAAGCCGTCGGGCTATTGTAACCCTTGCAGTCATGCACGCACAACTGCGAAATTAAAACCGTCTTTCGGAATCAGATCGTCTCCGTAAACTTGTACATCGGAGTTTACCTTCCTTTTTCCTCTATAGTTCTTGCAAAGTAAAGCATGGCTTTAACCTCCAAAAACAAATTCCTTAAATTTAGTTTTCCCTTATCATATAGAAGCGGTGCTTCCAAAATAAACCTTGACCCGCTTTCGCGGCTACTTATCCTTCATATAGCTTACCTCATAGATTAATGTTGGTACCTAACATTTTTTGTAAGTTATTTTCTTTTTGTACCTTTATTATAGCATGCCTTTTTGGTTTGTCAATACCTTTTTTAAAAATTTTTTAAAATTTTGTTTTGGTTAATCATAATAAGCAATATCTTTCAAAGCACAAAAAATTGCTTAACATTTTGCGCGAAAAAGAATATAATACGTTAAATAATTTAAAAAAGGTGAAATATGTTTTCGGGAAATTCTGCGCTGGGCTTTTGTATGGTCCTGGCGATAATACTCTTTTCAACCAAGCTTTTAGGGCTTATTTTCAGGAAGCTGGGGCTTCCTCAGGTGCTCGGCTACATAATAGCGGGTATTTTAATAGGTCCCGCGCTTTTCGGCGATACGCTGGGAAGTAACGGCGTCGCGCTTATAGGAATAGAGGGGAAGGCTTATCACGCATTCCTTGTATTGCCTGAGGAAAACGCGCTTGCAATTTTCGGAAAAATCGGCGTTTTGCTTTTAATGTTCTCAACCGGTTTGGAAACGAACTTAAAAGAGCTTAAATCAACGGGACTTGCCGCGGTGCTTATTGCGTGCGCTGGTGTGTTTGTGCCTTTGGTTTTAGGCTTCTTAATCTCCCTGCCGTTCGGCAATATCGGACTTGGCACTTCAAACATTTTCCGCTGTATATTTATAGGTACTATACTTACGGCGACGTCGGTTGCGATTACCGTTTCCGTTTTAAAGGAGCTTGGCAAAATAAATACCAAGCTGGGCACCACGATAGTTTCGGCGGCGATTATAGACGACGTTATCGGCATAGTTTTATTGTCCATTGTAACCAGTATGGCAAAGGCCGACAGCGCGGGCGGTAATTTAACGGGCTTCGAGTGGTTCAAGGCGCAGTGGTGGGGCACGATTATTATGATAGTCGCGTTCTTCGTAGTGGCTATTCTTGCAGGCTGGGGCTTTTCAAAGCTGTTTAAATGGCTTGATAAAAAGTGGCCTATAACCCACCGTATCCCCGTGTTCTCTCTTGCGCTCTGCTTTTTGTACAGTTGGGTCGCGGAAGAAATTTTCGGTGTTGCGGATATAACCGGCGCGTTCCTTGCGGGCGTAGTGCTTTCAACCGCACACCGCGCAAGCGAGTACACCGATAAAAAGATAGAGGTAAACACCTACACGATATTCGCGCCCGTGTTCTTTGCGAATATCGGTATATCGAGCATAACCTTTGCGGGACTGAAGCCTGCCATACTGCTGTTTGCCGTGCTTGCCGTGCTTATGGGACTTATAGGTAAAGTGGTAGGCTGCGGCGCGGTCTGCAAGGCGTTTAAGTATAACTGGCGCGAAAGTGCTATAGGCGGCGTCGGAATGATGGCGCGCGGCGAGGTTGCGCTGATAGTAACTTCAACGGCGGTCGGCGCGGGACTTCCGCAGGAATTTATGCTAATGACTGTGCTTCTGATTTTGGTATCGTCGATACTTACGCCCATACTTTTAAAGGTGCTGTACGGCAAGGGCAAAAACAAGGGTAACCCGCCTGCCGCGGACGCGGTAACGGCGGCGGAGGAAGCTCCGGCCGAGCCTGCCCCTTCTGAAACGGTTGAGGAAGTACAGAATATTACAAGCGAATAGAAAAAAGCTGTCTGCGGTTTACGCAGACAGCTTTTTAAATTTTGTGTTACCGCGAAAGCATCCAGTTTTTAACGTCTTCGCGCGCGATAGGAAAAATATTTTCCTGAGGGTACTTTGAGTAAATTCCCCCGTTGGTGTAAATAAAATATCTGCCGTCGCTCGTAATGTATAGGGTCTCTTCATAGCCGTAAGGGTCGCCGGGTACACCGTAGGTGAATTTTTTGTCGATTGTAGAAACAGTGGTGTCGTATACGACGCCGTCTATATCTTTACACATTTCAATTCACTCTCCCACTTTTGCAAGCAAAATTGCAATTGCGAGATTAAGTCTAACATATTGATACTTTTATGTCAATTTAAAATATTTTTTTAAATTTAGTACGCGCAGTTTGTTAAAAAATAAATAATTATGTTAATACCCCAACAAAAATAACGTTTTTGACAAGTAATTTTACTTGACAAAGTTATAATCAAGGTATAAAATAATTAACGACGAAAAACGCAAGGGCGGATTTATTCCGCCCGTTAAGCGTTTTACGACTTTAGCAACCTCACGGCAAAGATTTTGCGTAAGCAAAAGATTTGCGTGAACAAGTTATATGGATAAATTTACGTTTATAGGGCTGTGGGACGTTTACGGCGGCCTTTTGACCGATGTTCAGCGCGAAATTACGGATATGTACTTCAATTTGGATTTAACCGTTTCGGAAATCGCAAAGGAGAAGGGAATATCCCGCCAGGCAGTATCGGACTGTTTAAAGGGCTGTAAAAAACAGCTTGAAGAGTACGAGGAAAAACTTCACTTTTACAAAAGGTTGCAAGACTCCTCGTTGCAGCTCTCGTTTATGGCTACGGATATAAACGTATGGGCGGAAAATTTCAAAACCGCCCACCCAGAATTTACGGAAGATATTAACAAGCTTACCGATATATTAAATAAGGACTGAATAATTAACTGCGCAAGCAAAACCGCGTTTTTGCGCGGCGCACTGCATTTGCGCATACCTGCGGCTGACCGAGGGAGAAGTGCCGCAATTATATGTTTGTGTGCCCTTAAAGATTGCGGCACGAGGGGCGAGCAGCCCCTGAGAATCACGAAATTTTTAAAGCGCAGAATAGCTTTAAAAATTTGTGAGGAGGGTATTTTATGGGAGCTTTTGCTTCGTTATCAGAAAGATTAAACCATATATTTTCAAAGCTTACAAAGCGCGGCAGACTTACCGAGCTTGAGATAAAGACCGCTATGCGCGAGGTCCGCGTAGCTTTATTAGAGGCGGACGTAAACGTTAAGGTTGCAAAGCAGTTCTGTGCCGAGGTTTCGGAAAAGGCTGTCGGTCAGGAAATTTTAAAAAGCTTGAACCCTGCCCAGCAGGTTATAAAAATTGTCAACGACGAACTTATCGCTTTGATGGGTTCATCAAACCAGAAGCTTGCAATTTCCCCCAAGCCCCCCACGGTAATTATGATGTGCGGCTTGCAGGGCGCAGGCAAAACCACCCTTTGCGGAAAGCTTGCAATAAATCTTAAAAAGAGCGGTAAAAAGCCCCTTTTGGTTGCGTGCGACATTTACCGTCCCGCGGCTATCAACCAGCTTAAAGTAGTCGGCAAAAACGCGGGCGCGGAAGTGTTCGAAAAGGGTACCCAAAACCCCGTAAAGACTGCTCAGCAGGCGGTTGAACACGCTAAGTCAATGGGCTTCGACACGGTTATAATAGATACCGCCGGCAGACTTGAAATTGACGAAGCGCTGATGCAGGAGCTTGAAAATATCAAAAAGGGCGTTGACGTTACGGAAATTCTTTTAACCGTAGACTCAATGATGGGACAGGTTGCCGTAAACGTTGCAAAGACTTTTAACGAGCGGCTTGAGGTTACGGGCGTAATTTTAACAAAGCTCGACGGCGATACCCGCGGCGGCGCGTGCCTTTCTATTAAAGCGGTAACGGGCAAACCCATAAAGTTCGTCGGCGTGGGCGAAAAGCTTACAGACTTAGAGCCCTTCTATCCCGACAGAATGGCTTCGCGCATACTCGGCATGGGCGACGTTTTAACGCTCATCGAAAAGGCGCAGGAGGCGGTTACCGAAGAGCAGGCAAAGGTGATGCAGAAAAAAATGCTTGAAAACACC
Organism: Clostridia bacterium; assembly: GCA_029061495.1. Taxonomy (GTDB): domain Bacteria; phylum Bacillota; class Clostridia; order Christensenellales; family Borkfalkiaceae; genus Coproplasma. The sequence goes on along the minus strand of JAIDRX010000153.1, from coordinate 11,610 downwards.
TTTACCTTAGAGGACTACCTCACCCAGTTCGAGAGTATGAAAAAGATGGGCGGCGCGCAGGCACTTTTGGCTATGATGCCCAATATGGGAAATAAAGTCCGCGCAGAAGATTTAGACGAAAGCAGGATAGACAGGGTTAAGGCGATTATCCTTTCAATGACCCCGCGCGAGAGAGTTGAACCGGCTATAATAAACTCGTCCCGCAAAAAGAGAATTGCGGCGGGCTCAGGTACCAGCGTTCAGGAAATCAACCAGCTTTTAAAACAGTTTGACCAGACTAAGCAGTTGATGAAGCAGTTTAAAAACGGCAAGAAGAGATTACCTTTCTAAGTTGCAAACTTTGCATAAGCTTCGCAATACTGCGGCGGGTTTACGCTTTTGTTCGGTTACGTACTTCTGTGTACGCGCCCTCGCAAAATCCGCGCTTTCCTCGTCTTGCTCGCATCTCCGCGACTTGGAGGGCGGTAATTATTAAAGTAAAAAAATAAAATTTTTATATAGCCGAAAGGCACAAAGGAGTAAATAAAATGGCAGTTAAAATGAGACTTACGAGAATGGGCGACAAAAAGAGCCCCTTCTACCGCGTAGTTGTAATCGATTCGCGCAAGGCGCAGTCGGGCGAGTACATCGATAAAATCGGTTATGTTGACCCCTTAAAGAACCCCGCTGAAATCAACATCGACGTTGAAAAGGCGAAGGCTTGGCTTGCAAAAGGCGTTCAGCCTACCGAGACGGTTAAAAGCTACCTCGTAAAAGTCGGAGCTATGGAGCAAAGCAAAAAGCTTTCCGCACCCAAGACAAACGACAAGAAAAAGAAGGATTAATCAAAGTTTAAAAGGCGCAGACAATCCCGCATACCGCGCCTGGGGAGATTATTATGTTAGAGTTAATTAAATACGTCGTTGAGCAGTTTGCAGAAAAGAAGGACGAGATAGAGTACAAGGTTGACGAAAAGGAAAACGCAATCGAAGTAACCGTTCTGTTAGCCGAGTCCGACATGGGCAAGGTTATCGGCAAGCAGGGCAAAATTGCCAAGGCTTTGAGAACGCTTGTCAAGGCTTCGACGCCCAGAGACAGCAAAAAGTATCTGGTTGAAATTAAAGAAAAGGCGTAAAACTTTCGCGGTAAATTTTTGCTTTAAAATTTGCCGCGAAACTTATATTTTAAGATTATGATAAACGATAAACTTACCGTAGCCGTCGTATTAAAACCGCAGGGTATCCGCGGCGAAATCAAGGTCAAGGCTTTGACCGACTCCGCCGAGGATTTAAAGGCTTTCAAAAAACTGACGATAGAGGGGAAGGAGTATTCCGTCCTTTCGGTGCGCGCCCAGGGCGAGTTTGCCTACATTAATCTTTCGGGCATAGCGGACAGAAACGCCGCCGAGCTTTTGCGCGGCAAAGAGGCGGAGGTTGAGCGCGGCGAGATACCCGACCTCCCCGAAGGCAGGTACTATATAGCCGACCTTTTGGACTGTGAAGTGTACAACGAAAAGGGTACTTTTTTAGGTAAAGTAATATCGGTAACCCCCGCAAAGACGGATATATATACCCTCGACAAAGACGGAAAAGAAATTAACTTTGCCGCCGCCGACGGAGTTATCACCGACATAGATACCGCCGCAGGTAAGATATACGTCAACGGTAAACGGTTCGGAGAAGTTTCCATTTGAAAATAACTATTTTGACGCTGTTCCCCGAAATGTTCGCGCCCCTTTACGGCAGCATTATAGGCAGAGCGGTGAACGCGGGAAAACTTAATATAGAGGTCGTAAACATCCGCGACTATGCCGAAAACAAGCACGCAAAATGCGACGATTATCCCTTCGGCGGCGGCGCGGGAATGGTTATGATGCCCCAGCCCATAGGCTCGGCAATAAAGGCGGTGGACCCCGAGCATAAGGCGCGCCGCATTTACCTTTCCCCCAAGGGTGCGACCTTTAAGCAGGACAAGGCGTTCGAGCTGTTAAATTACGAACACCTCGTTTTGCTGTGCGGACATTACGAGGGCATCGATCAGCGGGCGATAGACCTTTTTATCGACGAGGAAATTTCAATCGGCGACTACGTTTTGACGGGCGGCGAGCTTCCCGCAATGGTCGTGTGCGACTGCATAGCGCGGTATGTTGACGGAGTAATTTCGGGCGAATCGTTAGTGGACGAAAGCTTCGGCGAAAACGGTCTCGAATATCCCCAGTACACCCGCCCCGCGGTTTACGAGGGGTTGTCCGTTCCCGAAGTTTTACTTTCGGGCAACCATGCCGAAATAGACAAGTGGCGCAGGAGCGAGAGTAAAAAGATAACGCAGAAAAACCGCCCCGATTTGTTAGGGGGTAAAAGATGAAATTAATTCAGTGGTTCCCCGGTCATATGACCAAAGCCATGCGCATGATGGAAAGCTCGGTTCCTCTTGCGGACGGTATAATTTACGTGTTGGACGCGCGCTGTCCCGCGGCTTCGTTCAACAAAAAACTGTTGTCGCTTACGGGCAATAAACCCGTTTTGTACGTTCTCAACAAAGGCGATTTGGCGGACGGTAAAGCCGACGCGTTTTTAAAAAAATTCGGCAACGCGGTGAGGATAAATGCGGTAAATTCCAATTCGCGCAAGACTATCCTTTCGGCAATAGAAAAGCTTACCGCGGACAAGCGTGAAAAGGCGACCGCAAAGGGTTACAGCAAAATTTTCCGCTTTATGGTTGTGGGCGTTCCAAATACCGGAAAGAGTACGGTTATCAATTTACTTGCAGGCTCTAAGCGCACCGTAACCGGCGACAAGGCAGGCGTTACGCGCGGAAAGCAGTGGATAAGGCTTGACGGATTCGAGCTGTTGGATACCCCCGGCACAATGCCCCCTGCGTTTGAAAATCAGAAGCTTGCTTTGCACCTTGCCTTCGTCGGAAGCATTAACGACGACATACTCGACTTGGACGATATTGCGCTTGCACTGTTGGACGAGCTGTATAAAAAATATCCCGTCCGCCTCGAAGAGAGGTACGGGGTTACGGGCGGAACTCCGCTTGAAATGCTCGAGCAGGTTTGTGTTAAACGCGGATTTTTGCTTCGCGGCGGAGAATACGACTACGAGCGCGGCGAGCGTGCGGTGATAGACGATTTCAGAAAGGGCAGACTCGGCGCAATTACTCTCGATACCATCGAGGACTTAAATGGATAAGTTAGAGTACGAAAGACAGCTTATAAACGAGGGCTGTAAATATATTTGCGGCGTTGACGAGGTGGGCAGAGGTCCGCTTGCAGGACCCGTGGTTTGCGCGGCTGTTATAATGCCGCTTGAAAATTTAATAGAGGGAATAGACGACAGTAAAAAGCTTTCGGCAAAAAAACGCGAAAGACTTTCCGAACTTATTTTAAATACGGCTATATCTTACAGCATATGCAGGGTCGAAGCGGAGACGATAGACGAAATAAACATTCTGGAAGCTACAAAGCTTTGTATGAAAAACGCTATCGAAAGTTTAAAAATAACACCCGACTTCGTCCTGACGGACGGCAATATGACGCTTGATATTTCCATTCCGCAAAAGAGCATAATAAAGGGCGACAGCAACAGCTACTCGATAGGGGCGGCTTCGATAATAGCAAAGGTGTACAGGGACGCGCTTATGGACGGATACGATAAGGAATATCCTAAATACGCGTTTGTAAAAAATAAAGGCTACGGTACGGCGGAGCATATCAGAGCTATTCAGGAGTACGGCTTGACCGCTCTGCACCGCAGGAGTTTCACTAAAAAATGGCAAAAGATATAAGCGCTTTCGACGCCGCTAATAAAAAGCTTGGTGCGCAGGGCGAGAGCAAGGCGCGCCGGTATCTGAAAAAGAGCGGCTGGAAAATCTTAGAAAGCAATTATAAAAACCCCTTCGGCGAAGTGGATATAATCGCGCAGAAAGATGACGTTATCGCCTTTATAGAGGTAAAGACGAGGCTGTCGGATAAGTTCGGCCAGCCGTCGGAGGCGGTAACCGAGAGCCGAAAGAAAAAATATATTTCCGCCGCAAAGTATTATTTTGCAGGCAGAGAAATCGACGTTACCGTAAGGTTCGATATTATTGAAATACTATGTGGCGAAATCAACCACATTGAAAACGCTTTCTATTAATAAAATTGATAAGAGGTAAAAAATGGAAAAAAGAGCTTACGATATTTTCTCTCACTTCAACCGTGAGATTTGCGTAAAGGTTATACCGGGGCACTTTGCAACAAAGCACTCGCACATAAGCCACTGCATCGATATGACCGAGGTCAAGTCTATGTTAAACTCGGCAAAGGCGGCGGCTAAAATCCTTGCGGACAGCTTTACGGCAACCCCCGTCGATACGATTATCAGCTTAGAACGTATGAAGATGATAGGCGCGTATATGGCGGAGTATCTCACGGGCTCGGGCATAAATTTAAGACACGATATCGCGGTTATCTCTCCCGAAATTCAAAATGAAAAAATGCTGCTAAGAGATAACTTTTTGCCCTACGTCAAAAACAAGCAGGTATTGCTTTTGACGGCTTCGGCTACGACGGGTAAAACCGTGAACAGCGGTATAGATGGAATTAAGTACTACGGCGGAACGCCCGTCGGAGCGGCGACGGTATTCGGCGGCGAGTTTGACTGCACCGTTCCCGTCGTAAAGCTTTTCGGTATCGAAGATATAAACGATTATATCTCTTACGCGCCGCAGGACTGCCCGCTTTGCAGGCAGGGAGTGAAGGTTGACGCGGTGGTTAACTCGTACGGTTACAGCAAAATTATTTAAGTTTGATGAGCGCAAAAGTATGTCAAACTGCAAAGTATTAAAGATACACCGTAAATACTAAGGCTTTAAGTTTGATGTGCTTAAAGTCAGTTAAGCGGTAAGGAATTAAGATACATTGATAAAGCGGAACGCTTTAAGTTTGACGAGCTTAAGGTAAGTTAAACGGTAACGCAATTAAGATACATCGGTAAAGCGGAACGCTTTTTTGTGAAAATTGCGACACACCCCCTAAAATGAGTTGCAAAATAAAAAATTATCTGTTAATATAGCTATACTGTTTTAAAAATTAATTAGTGTGTAAACAATTTTGGAGGATAAAATAATGAAAGGTTTGGTTGAAGCCATTGAAAAAGAGGGCATGAAGACCGAAGTGCCCAAGTTCAACGTAGGAGATACCGTAAAGGTAGGCTTCAAGGTTATCGAGGGAACTAAGGAAAGAATACAGAACTTCGAGGGCGTAGTTATCGCCAAGAAGCACGGCGGCATAAGAGAAAGCTTTACCGTCCGCAGACTTTCTTTCGGCGTCGGCGTTGAAAGAACGTTCCCCCTTCATTCACCCAAAATCGCATCCATAACCGTTGTAAGAAAGGGCAAGGTAAGAAGAGCTAAGCTTTACTACCTGCGCGGACTTACCGGAAAGGCTGCAAAGATTGCGGAAGTTAAGTAAATAAAAAAAGCTCCTGCCGCGCGCGGGAGCTTTTGTGTTAGTTCACGGAATTTTGCGCGACGATATTTGAGGACGAGCATTAAACGAAAGAGGAGAACGGTATGTTATCCAAAGTAACAAGCTTTGCTTTAAACGGGCTCGAGGGCGTTCCCGTAGAGGTTGAAACGGACATAAATAAAGGCATGGTCTCCTACGACATAGTGGGGCTTCCAGACGCCGCAGTAAAGGAGAGCAGGGAGAGAGTCCGCTCGGCTATAAAAAACAGCGCGATGCGCTTTCCCGTAAACAAAATAACCATTAACCTTGCACCCGCGGATATTAAAAAAGAAGGCTCGCATTACGATTTGCCGCTTGCAATAAGCATACTTAAAGCAAGCGACCAGCTTTCCGCAAATACTGACGGAATAGTCTTTTTGGGCGAGCTTGCGCTTGACGGAGCATTGCGCCCTGTTACGGGGATACTGCCCGTTCTTATCTCGGCAAAGGATAAGGGATATACCCGCTTTATAGTTCCCAAAGCCAACGCAAACGAGGCAAGCTATATAGAGGGCACGCAAGTTTACGCGCTAAACTCTCTGCGCGAGGTTGTTGATTTACTTTCGGGTGAGGCCCAGTTTGAAAAGGTGCCGCACCGCAGCTTCGTTGCAACTCAAAGCGCGCAGAAGTACAACTACGACTTATCTCTCGTCAAGGGTCAGAAAGTAGCAAAGCGCGCCTTAGAGATCGCCGTTGCCGGCGGACACAACATTTTGCTTGCAGGCCCTCCGGGTACGGGCAAGACCTTACTTGCACGGTGCATACCTACGATTATGCCCGATATGACCTTCGAGGAGTCCTTGGAGGTTACGAAAATACACTCTATTTCGGGCGAGCTTTCGGAGGATGGGATAGTGTCTTTGCGCCCCTTCCGCACACCCCATCACACGGCGACGACCGTCTCATTATGCGGAGGCGGAAGCGGTAAAATTTACGCGGGAGAAATTTCAAAGGCGCATAAGGGCGTACTGTTTTTGGACGAGCTTCCCGAATACACCCGCCACACGTTAGAGTCTCTCCGCCAGCCTTTGGAGGACAGGGTTATTACAGTTACGCGCGCGGGCGGCGCGGTTACCTTCCCCGCGGACTTTATACTTTGCGCAAGCATGAACCCCTGCCCTTGCGGCAACTACGGTTCGGCGTATTTGGAGTGCACGTGCACTCCGTCGCAGATACATAAGTACAGAAGCAAGGTTTCGGGTCCCCTTCTGGACAGAATAGATTTACAGGTAGAAGTGGACGGAGTAAAGTACGACGACTTAGCATCCGACGGAGCGGAGGAGTCCAGCGCGCAGGTAAAGGCAAGGGTTGAGAGGGCGCGCAAAGTTCAGCGCGAACGCTTTGCCGATGACAGTGTTTCCGTAAACGCGAACATGGGCGAAAGACAGCTTAAAAAATACTGCCGGCTTTCCGCGGAGTGTGAAGATATTTTAAGGAGTGCGTTTGAAATGCTTCACCTTTCCGCAAGGGCGAGGGCAAGGATAATCAAGGTTGCGCGGACTATCGCAGACCTTGACGGTTCGGCAAACATTAAGCCCGAACATATTTTAGAGGCGGCTTCGTACCGCAGTTACGATAAGGGCGTGTAATGTATACACAGGATGAAATAAATTTAATAACGCTTTCAAGCTTTGACTCGCTTTCATACAATATTAAGTACCAGCTTCTGTCAAAGCTTTCGTCTTTCGGGGGCGATTTCAGTAAATATGAAAATATATTGATTAAAACACTTCCGGACGGCGTATATAATAAAGTGAAAGCAAAATTTTACGACCCCGATTACAGGAAGGCGCTTTTGGACGCGCTTGAAAAGCGGGGCATAAAGTGCGTAACGTATCTTTCGGACGAATATCCCGAGAGTCTTAAAAACATACCGGACCCGCCTATAAACTTATATTGTAAGGGCGATACGACATTGCTTAAAACCAAGTGCTTTTCGATAGTCGGCTCGCGCAAAAGTACCCCTAAGTGCATTGCCGATACTAAAAAACTTTCAAGCGAAATCTCGCAGAAGTTCACCGTGGTTTCGGGTATGGCCGAAGGCGCGGACACTGCCGCAATTGAGGGAGCTATTGAAAACGGAAAGGTTATTTCCGTACTCGCTTACGGATTCGATTATGCCTATCCCGCGGTAAACGCAAACCTTATCAATAAGGTAGCAAACGAGGGCTTGCTTATATCCGAGCACCCTCCTAAAATAAAGCCGCAGGCATATATGTTCCCCGTCCGCAACAGGATAATCGCGGGGCTGTCGCAGGGCACGCTTATAGTTTCGGCAGGGATAAAGAGCGGCGCGCTCATTACCGCAAACTACGCGGCGGACTACGGCAGAGACGTTTTCGTTTTCCCCTATTATCCGGGGACTTCCTCGGGCGCAGGGTGCAATTGCCTATTAAAAAACGGGGCTATCCCCGCGGAAAATATACTTGACATTTTTAAGGAATTTGGTTTAGACTTTAATAAGCCGAAACCCCAAACACTTACAGAGGACGAAAGCGAAGTGCTTTCCGCCGTGAGAGAGTTGGAAGAAGCGCTGATAGCACAAGTTGCGGACAAGCTGAATAAACCCGCATACAAACTTATCCCTATAATCGCCTCATTAGAGATGAAGGGGCTTGTGGTAAACTTGGGCGGAAACAGATATTCGGCAGTGTAAAAAAGTAATAACCCGATAAACGGAGTAACATAATGGATCTTATCATAGTAGAGTCGCCGTCAAAGGCAAAGACAATTTCAAAGTATTTAAAGGGTAAGTACAAGGTAGACGCCTCGGGCGGACACGTGCGCGATTTGCCCGAAAAGACGTTGGGAGTTAGGATAACCTCTAACTTTGAGCCGAAGTACGAAATCACCCCCAGCAAAAAGGAAACAATATCCCGTCTTTCAGCCGAGGCGAAAAAGGCCGACAGAGTATATCTTGCAACCGACCCCGATAGAGAGGGCGAGGCTATAAGCTGGCATTTGCAGACCGTTTTGGGCCTTGACGAAAACGGCGACAACCGTATAGAGTTCAACGAAATTTCACCCTCCGCGGTTCAGAACGCTTTAAAAAATCCGCGCAGGATAAACTATAACTTAGTTGATGCGCAGCAGGCAAGGCGCGTTCTGGACAGGCTCGTGGGTTATAAGCTTTCGCCCCTTTTAAACAAGCGCATACAAAACGGACTTTCCGCGGGCCGCGTTCAGTCGGTTGCGCTCCGCTTAATCGTAGACAGAGAGCGCGAGATAACCGCGTTCATCCCCGACGAGTACTGGACGTTTAACGCATTCTTGCAGGACGAGGGCAAAAAGTACTCTCCGTTTAAAGCGGTTTACCAGTATAAAAAGAACGGCGAAAGTATCGGCAAAGAGCTTGCCGATAAGGTAGAGGCAGAAGTCCGCGGCGCAGAGTTTGTTGTAACCAAGGTTAAAAAGGGCGTAACAAAACAGCACGCCCCCGCGCCGTTTACAACCTCGTCGTTACAGCAGGACGCTTCGAATAAATTCGGAATGACCTCGCCGGAGACAATGTTGGTTGCTCAGCACCTTTACGAGGGTATGGACGTCGGCGGCGACCATATAGCGCTTATAACCTATATCAGAACGGACTCAGTCCGCGTATCCAAGGAAGCGCAGGACAATGCACGCGCGTTTATAGCAAAGCAGTACGGCGGGGAATACGTTCCCGAAAAGCCCAACTTCTACGCGACCAAAAAGGGAGCGCAGGACGCGCACGAGGCTATCCGTCCCATTAACCTTTCGGTAACTCCCGCAAGCGTGAAGGGCGCGCTCGATAAAAAACACTACAACGTTTACAAGCTTATATACGACAGATTTATCGCCTCGCAGATGGCTGAAGCCCAGTATAACTCAATGCAGGTTGAAACGGAGGCGGCAGGCTACACCTTTAAGGCAAGCGGAAAATCACTTCTTTTTGCAGGATATACCGCGGCATATCAGGACGTTAAAAAGGAGAGCGAGGACGAGGAGGAGTCGGCAAAGCTTTTACCTCCTTTGCAGGAGGGCGACAAGCTCAGTTTAAACGACTTCAACAAAGAACAGAAATTTACCCGCCCGCCTTTGAGGTATACCGACGCGTCGCTCGTAAAGGCTATGGAAGAAAAGGGAATAGGCAGACCTTCAACCTACGCTTCCATTATTTCCGTTCTGACAAAGCGCCGCTATGTCGTAAAGGACGGCAAATATATGGTACCCACCGAGGTTGCGTATAAGATAACCGATATGCTCGTAAAGTACTTCACCGATATTATGGACGTCGGCTTTACCGCGCATATGGAGGATGACCTCGATAAAATAGAGGACGGCGGTGTTGACTGGCACAAGATTATCGCAGACTTCTATCCCGGCTTTGCGGATAAGCTTAAAACGGCTTCAACCGACGGCGACGAAGAAACGGACATAAAGTGCGAAAAGTGCGGAAGCCCCATGATTCGCAGAATAGGCAAGTACGGCAAATATCTTGCATGCTCGAACTACCCCGCGTGCAGTAACATAGTAAGCGAAAGCGAGAGCGAAGTTTCGGAAATGCGTTGCCCCAAGTGCGGCGCGAATATGATAGTAAAGAGCGGCAAGTTCGGCAAGTTCTTAGCCTGCCCCAACTATCCCGAGTGCTCGGCAATTCTCCCGATAGACGCAAAAATCACTACCGAAAAGTGTACCGAATGCGGCGAATATATGCTGCTTAAAAAGGGCAGGTACGGACACTTTTTAGAGTGCCCCAAGTGTAACGCAAAACGTCCCCATTCCTCGCCCGAAGGCGACGGCGCGGACAAAAACGAAGGCAAGTGTCCTGACTGCGGAAAGCCCATGCGCAGAATGCGCTCGAAGACGGGCAAAATTTATTTCGGCTGTACGGGCTACCCCGAATGTAAATTTTTAAGCTGGGATATTCCCACGGGCGACAAGTGCCCCAAGTGCGGAAAGTTCCTTATAAAGAAAGGCAACAAAATCAAGTGCTCGGACAAGGGCTGCGACTACTCTGTAGAAGTCCCCGAAGAGAAAAATGAAAATTAAAATTATCGGCGCGGGGCTTGCGGGCTGCGAGGCGGCAGTGTACTTAGCCGAACGCGGCATCGAGGTGGAGCTGTACGACATAAAACCGAAGTCGTTCACCCCCGCGCATACCGATAAAAACTTCGGCGAATTGGTCTGCTCGAACTCGTTAAAGAGCGACGATATTTACGGCAATGCGTGCGGACTTTTGAAAGAGGAAATGCGCACGATAGGTTCTTTAATGACGGAGGCGGCGGAAAATACTCGAATCCCTGCGGGAGGCGCGCTCGCCGTTGACAGACAGAAGTTTGCGGAGTATATAACACAAAAAATAAAAAGCTATAAAAATATAACCGTCGTTTGCGAAGAGATAACTTGCGTTCCCGACGAGTGGTGCATAGTTGCCACGGGGCCTTTGACTACGGATAAACTTTCGGAAAGTATAAAGGGCATATGCGGCGGCGGACTTCACTTTTACGACGCTTCCGCTCCCATAGTTTCGGCGGACAGTATAGACTACGACAAGTGCTTTTTCGGCGGCAGGTACGGCAAGGGCGGCGACGATTACGTAAACTGCCCCTTAAATAAAGAGGAGTATGCGGAGTTTGTTTCCGCGCTCGTAAATGCTGAAAAGGTCGTTTTGCACGACTTTGAAAAGAGAGAAATTTTCGAGGGGTGTATGCCAGTCGAAGTTCTCGCGGCGAGGGGATATGACAGCTTAAGGTTTGCAATGCTTAAACCAGTCGGGCTAACGGACAAGGATGGCAACCGCTTTTACGCGGTGTTGCAACTGAGAAAGGAAAACGCGGATGGCACTGCTTACAATTTAGTGGGCTGTCAGACTAATTTAAAATTCCCCGAACAAAAGAGGGTATTTTCAATTATCCCCGCACTGAGGAACGCAGAGTATTTAAGATACGGCGTAATGCACCGCAATACTTACTTAAACTCGCCCGAGTGTCTGAATGCGGACTTTTCTTTAAAGGGAAAGGATACGGTATTTTTCGCAGGACAGATAACGGGCGTTGAAGGCTACGTAGAGTCGGCGGCAAGCGGACTTTTGGCGGCGGTAAATGCCTACCGCAAGATGTGCGGCAAGCCTTCTATCGTTCCCGACAATACGACGGTTTTGGGCGCGCTTGCGGCGC
>JAIDRX010000152.1 GCA_029061495.1 Clostridia bacterium | reverse complement strand
AACCCACGACCTTCTGGTCCCTAACCAGACGCGCTACCAAACTGCGCTACACCTCAATATAATTTAGGATTTTAACCTACAACCTTCGACCTAACCAGGCGCACTGCCAAAATGAGCTACTTCTCAATTTCCAACAGCAATACTATTATACTTAAAATAATTGAAAATGCAAACTGTTTTTAGGTGTTTTATAAAAAAATTTGCGTGATATTGTTATATGGTGATTAAAAAGCTTACCAAAAGGTAAAAACTTACGCGGAGGCAATTATGAACCCTATTAAAGAAAAATCAAGAAGTCTTGAAAACAGTTTTTTACCTTTGAGAAAAATGTACCCTAAAAGCTACAACAAAGCTAAAACTTCGCCCTACACCAAAACGCGCGTAATACTTATGAACGGCACCGAGTTTGAGTCGGCTTGGTTTATGCATCAGTTTGCAAGGCACTGCGACGAACCCGAAATTCTTGCCGCGCTTGCAGTAGTGCGCCGTCAGGAACAGCAACAGCAAAAGCGCATTAGCTGTTTAAAACCGCTTAACGAAAGTATTCTTGAAACGACTATCGCATATGAACAGCTTGCGGTAGATTTGACCGCCGTTCTTGCGCGACACGAAAAGGACGAAAACAACATAAAGGCACTGAATTTTGCACTTTTGGAGGACTTTGACCACCTCTACCGCTATGCTAATCTTTTAAAGATGGATAAAAACGAGGACGCCGATATGCTGGTAGGAAAGTTCACAGAAATAATGCCCGGCCGCCCTACCGTTGCCGAACACCGCTACCCTTCCGATGACCTTAAACCGCATATGAACGCGGAGCACGCGGACCTTTACAGCAAGCTTGTTGCAAGCACCATAACGGCGGCGGAACAGCAGACAATGAACTACTATATGAATATAGCCCAGTGGTATAAAAACGACTTGGGAAGAAAGCTTTACGCGGAAATTGCTATGATTGAAGAAGCGCACGTAACCCAGTACGAAAGTCTGAAAGACCCGACGCTCAGCTGGCTTGAACAGTGGGTTATGCACGAGTACTGCGAGTGCTGGCTGTACTACTCCGCAATGCAAGACGAAAGCAACGACTATATTAAAAAGATTTGGTCGGACCATTTTAAAATGGAAGTTGCTCACCTTAAAACCGCGGCAAAGCTTTTAAAGAAATATGAAAATAAAACTTTCGAGTCGGTTTGCGGAACGGGCGAGTTCCCCCAGCTTTTAAAGCTCGGCGGCAATAAAGACTATGTAAGAAAAGTTTTAGGCAACACCATTCAGCTTACCGCCGACAATACGAAGGCTGAAATGGATTACAAGGACGTAAAAAAAATTCCCGACGACCACAGATTTTTCGACTATCAGAAATATATGTCGGGCGACCCCGATAAAAACCCTTCTCACCTCGTCATTAAGAAGGCGATTGAAAGGCTTGGCAAGGACTACCGTTATCAGGACAGCGAACACCCTGTAAAGGATTTGAGAAACCGAGATAAAGACAACACGACAATAGCGAGAACGAAATAATATTAAAACCGCCGCGTTTAAAAACGCGGCGGTTTATTTTATTTTTTATTTTGCTTGACGTACTTTTTCAATTCTTTAAAAGTTTGCTTTTCTCCGCGCTCTTTCAGCATCGTTAAAAAGTATCGCAATTTTTCGCAAGTTGCGGGATGCATTCCCTCTTTATCGGTTTTATTTTCAAAATACTCTAAGGGCTTAGAGTCGTCGTAATTTTCTTTTAAATAAATTTTACTTGCCGCAATGCGATCGCATATCATTTCCGCAAGATACTTTGCAGGCATTTCAACATATACGCGCTTACCGTCGGCAAAGTCAGTCCAATACTCGAAGTGGTGTTTGTTCCGTCCCTTATGGTGCAACCATGCGGCGGAATAGCCCAAAACTTCTCTCTCCCTTGCTTGCGGACTGCGGTAACCCTGATAATATTTTGCACCGGGCCAAAACTCAGCCGCGCTGTATTTGGACCTGTCGTGCGCAAGCCCTTGCCTTATAAGTCCGCATTTAAAGCACAACTTTCTGACTGCGCGCCTGTGCTTTGAAATTGTTAAAAAATGTTTTAATACGTGCATTTTAAATTTCCGTTTCGTAACCGTCGTATGCGGCAATAACCGCGTACTGCTTTTCTATATGAGCAAGTTTTTCGCGCATAGGGTTGCTGTTATGCGAAAAATGAGAAATAACTAATTTAGTATTATTATCTATGATACCGCGCGACAAAAGCTTTTGCTTCATAAGCATATCGTCCTCTATGCCCATATGCCGCGAGTTTTCTCCGCCGACACTCTCAACGAAAGTACAGTCGAAGCAAACGAGGTTTGCCTTCGCACCGTTTTGGGCAAGAAAATCAAACGACTTATCGGATACTCTTCCCGTATCGTAAAGGTGCAGATAACCTTTGCCGTCTTTCTCTATATAATACAACAGTGCATCTTCCGTCTTGCTGTGGTTTGCGGGAATAGTAATCACCCTGTAGCCGTCTGCGTTGAAAACCTGAAAGGGTTTAACTTCAGTAACCGAAATATGCGGGCTGACCTCGGGCTTCATTTCACGCGCGGTACACTCGTCAAAGACCTTTTTGACTTCCGAATTGCCGTAAATATTTAAAACGTTGCTTCCCAAACGCGCGTACTTATAACCGCGCAAAATAAAGTCGTGCGCGTAAAAATGGTCCATATGAGAATGGGTTACAAATATAGTTTTAAGGTCCGAAAGCTCTATACCGAATTTAAGCGAATGCGCGTACGCTTCGGGCGGAAAGTCGACCGAAACGTTGCCGTCTATTAAAACCTGCGAGCGGGTGCGATATTCGCGTTCTCCGAGAGAGCGGATATTGCGGCAGTAATCACAGCTGCAGAACATCGCGGGCACGCCTTCCGCCGCTCCCGTGCCGAGAAATTTAATTTTCATAACAATAGCCGAACAGGGCGAAAAATATTCGCCCTGTAAATTTTATATTTCGTAAATAACCGTAACCGGTCCGTCGTTGAACTGCTCTATCTTCATATCAGCGCCGAAAACTCCCGTCTTTACGGTAGCGCCGAGAGCGCGGAGTTTTTCTGCCGTATATTCATACAGAGGTTTCGCCTTTTCGGGGCGCTCCGCCTCGGTAAAACTCGGGCGGTTGCCGTGCGAACAGTCGCCGTACAGCGTGAACTGCGAAATGAGTAAAATTTCACCGCCGACGTCTCCGACCGACAAATTCATTTTACCTTCGCCGTCCTCGAATATACGCAGTTTAAAAACCTTATTAGCGATAGCCTCAGCCTGCGCCTCGGTATCGCCGGCCTTTACTCCTAAGTAGACAGCAAGGCCGAAAGGTATCTCTGATATTAAAGCGCCGTCAACCGACAAAGCGGTACGCTTTACACGCTGAATTACCGCTTTCATTAAATATTATTTGCCGACTCTCGACATATATTCGCCGGTGCGGGTGTCGATACGGATAACCTCACCCTCTTCAACGAACATCGGCACCTGAATAGTTGCGCCCGTCTCGACTACGGCATTTTTTAAAGCGTTGGTTGCCGTGTTGCCCTTAACTCCGGGTTCGCACTCGGTAATTTTAAGCTCAACAAAGTTTTCGGGTTCAACCGAGAAAGCCGTACCTTTTAAGAACTTAATGGTAACGGTGTCGTTTTCCTTAATGTATTTAAGCGCGTCTTCAACCTGATCGAAATTGAGAGTAATCATCTCGAAAGAGTCGGGGTCCATGAAATAGTAGAACTCGCCGTCGGTGTACGAGTAGCTCATCTTTCTCGTTTCTACCTGCGCCGTTTCAAGCTTAGCTGTAGGGTTGAAGGTTATATCGGAAAGAACCTGTCCTGTAACGACGTTTTTAAGCGTAGTTCTTACGAATGCCGCGCCCTTGCCGGGTTTTACGTGCTGGAATTCGGTTACGGTGTAAACGCCCTTGCCGTTGTACTCGAAAGTAGTGCCCTTTCTGATGTCGCCTGCTAAAATCGATGCCATAAATATTTCTCCTTGTTAATTAAACAAATTTATAAAATCAAAAGTTTTTTATCCGAATCGATAAGGCTTACCACCTTGCCTTCGTCCAAAGTTACGGTGTCCTCTATCCTTATACCGTAATTGCCCTCTAAGTACACCCCGGGCTCGTCCGAAAAGACCATGCCGTTTAAAAGCTTATCTTCGCTTTTGGGGGAAATGAAAGGATACTCGTGAATATTGATACCGATTCCGTGTCCTAAAGAGTGTGTAAAGTATTTATCGAGTCCGTATTTTTTAAGACAGTCGCGCGCAACCGCATCTGCCTCTCTGCCAGTCATACCGCAGGTTATTTCCTCTTTGGCTTTGTTATGAGCTTCAAGCACGATATTATATGACTTTTTGAAATCGTCGTGTTTTTTATCGTCGCCGAAAAGGAACGTGCGCGTGCAATCCGAGCAATATCCGCCGTATTTGCAACCGAAGTCTATCAAAATTATATCGCCGAATTTGAGTTTGCGCGACCCTGTTTCATGATGGGGAACGCTTGAATTTTCACCGAACGCAACGATAGTTTCAAAGCTTGTACCGCTTGCGCCGAATTTGCGCATTAAATACTCTAACGTTGCCGCGACGTCGTTTTCAGTCATTCCCTCTTTTATGCTGTCTAAAAGCGAAGTAAAAGCTTTGTCGGTAATCTGGCAAGCCCTCTCGATATACGCAAGCTCGTAATCCTCTTTAACTGACATTGCGGAAGTAAACGCGGGCAAGCTGTCGGCAATTTTAAGTCCGTCGTTTGAAAGCTTTAAATAGTCGTTATAAAGCGTTCTGCCTACGGGGATAGCCACCTCTTTATACTTCTTTAAAAGGTTGCTTAAAGGCGCTACAAATTGCTTTACGGCAATATCGGTATCCTTTAAAGCGTTTGCCGCTCCTTCGAGATAGCGCGAGTCGGTATAAAACGTTGTGCCGTCAATGTCGGTCAAAACGTAGCCGAAAGAAGTCGAAAGCCCAGTAAGATACTTACGCAGATCAGCCGCCTCTGTAAGCACGGCTTCCGCACCGACTATATTATAAATTTTTGCCGCGTTGTTTATCTTCATTTAACGAAATTATTTTACCAAATTTACGAATTTATGTCAACACTTCCGTATATGCGTTTCATCGCCTGCGCGTCCTCGGCTTGAGTCCCCGCGGACTCGCTTACTATATACGGTTCGAGTTTAAGTTGTTTTAAAGCTACGGCAAGCGGCTCGAATTCGGGACCGTACTCGGTATCCTCGAAAGTGAGATGCTTTATCTCGCCCTTGCCGCCGTACATTATCTTTGAGAAGTGAACGTGGAAATGCTTTACCCTGTCGTAACCGAGTTCGGAAATCATATATTCAAGGCGCGACTTGAAGTCCTCTACCGTCTTTAAGCTTCCGCCTTCGCGCGCGTTGATATGCCCGAAATCTATCGCGGGCAGATACACCTTGTCTATTTTGCAGAACTCTACAATCTCTTCCAAAGTGCCTATCTGCGCAAGCTTGCCCATAGTTTCGGGGCAGAAATACATATCCTCGTAACCGTTGAGATAAATATAATCGCGCAAAACCTTAAGTCTGTCGGAAGTGAGTTTTACAGCATCTTCGCGCGTGAATTTACCTTGCGCTGCAGGGTGAAAAACAACCCTTTTACCGCCGAACAGTTTCAAAAACTTAGAGCTGTTTAAAACATAATTGTATGAGTTTTGCGCAGACTCGTCGGAAGGATTTGCAAAGTTGATAAAGTAAGGCGCGTGAACGCTTATTTCAACCCCTGCTTCCTTAAAGGCGCTGCCGATAACTTCGGCCTTGCCTTCGGAGAGCATGATACCCCTGCCGAAAGAATATTCGTAGCAGTCAAGTCCTAAATCCTTGCAATACTGCGCCGCTTCTTCGGTATGTTTGTGTCCTGCGGCGTAAAAGGCTTCGCCGTTGCCGCTCGGCCCGAATTTTATCATACTTTGAGTTTTGCTCTTTTCAAATCTAATTTAAGCTGTGCTTTAAGCGCGTCAACCGAGTCGAATTTCTGCGTATCCCTTAAAAACTCTACAAATTCGACCGTAACGCTTCTACCGTACAAAGTGCCCACAAATCCGTCGATATATGCTTCGAGAATATTGCTCGACTCGTTGAACGTGGGACGGGGTCCGTAGTTTGCAATGCCGATAAGGCTCTCTTCACCGACGTTGCAGATAACTTTGTAAACGCCCTTTTTAACTTCTACTTTGTCGGTAGGGTAGCGCATATTGACCGTGGGGAAGCCAACGACTTTTTTGCCGCGGTTTGCGCCTTCAATTACGAAGCCCGTAACTGAGTAATTTCTGCCGAGAAGCGCGCCCGCTTTTACGAGGTTGCCCTGCTCGATGCAGTTTTTAATAAGCGTTGTGCTGACCTTTTCACCGACGTAAGTCAAGTCCTTAACAAGCTGATACCAAACTCCGTTTTCGTCGTCCTCCGCATACGCTTTAAGCGTGGAAGATTTACCCTTGGCACCTGCGCCGAAACGGAAATCTCTGCCGCTCATGTAACCTTTAACGTTAAGCTTTTGTTCGACGTTGTTAAGGAACTCCGCAGGCGAGGTCTTTTTAAACTCATCCGTATAATCTACGGAGAGAACGAACTTGACGTTGAACTGTTCAAGGAATTTTAATCTTTCCTCAAAGGTGTAAACCTGTCTGCCACCTTTGCCTTCTTTAAACATCATTACGCCCAGATCAAGCCCGTTAATTTTAGCCTGTAACTTTGCTTTTTTAAGCAGTTCGGCGTGTCCGATGTGAATTCCGTCGAAACACCCCAACACGAGTAAGCAGGGATAATCATACTCGTCTTCGTTGTACTTGATGATCTCTAACATAGCTTTGTCCTAACCTTTAAATTAGTCTCCTTTACTTCGGCGAGTCCGTAAAACGAACCGTCTGTAAAAAATATTTTATAAATCCCGTCGGAAAGATTCGTGCGGATGGACAGTCCGTTGAACAGCCTTTTCGCCTCGTCTTCCGTAGGATAAATGCTTGCGAAAGGTAAAACGCTTTCGGTCGCAATTATAAAACCGTTGATATTATCCGCCGTTAAATCTTTTGTTTTGACGGAATTATTTAAATTAAAGCAGCCGCTTTCAGTCCTTACTAGTGAACTCATTACCGCGCAGGTTGAAAGCATTTTGCCCATATCTCGCGCAATGGAACGGATATAAGTTCCGCCGCCGCAATTTATTTCAAACGAAAAAGTATTTTCCGATTGTTTTTCAAGCAACTTTATTGAGTGAATTTTAACCTTTTTCGGGGGAAGGTTGAAATCCTTTCCCTCCCGTGCAAGCTGGTAACCGCGCTTGCCGTTAACGCACTTTGCACTGTACTTGGGGGGTATTTGCATAACCTCGCCGCACAGTTTGGGAAGTACCGATAGAATTTCGTCCCCGGACGGAACTTTTCCGCCCGCAGCCAGAATTTTACCAGTCGTATCGAGCGTGTCGCTGTCGGTGCCGAACTCGAAAGATGCAATATACGTTTTATCTTTATTTAAAAAATAGTCGAAAAGTCTTGCCGCATTGCCGATAGCTACAGGTAAAACTCCGCTTGCCATAGGGTCTAACGTTCCCATATGTCCGCACGGCGTTTTGGCGAGCCGCTTTATGATATTTACTTCCTGCGCAGAGCTTGCGCCCTCCGCCTTATCGACTACGATAAAACCCGTCATAAGTTTTGATATACTGCGTATTTAAGCTTGTCTACCACTTCTTCATAGGAGCCGAAAATCATACAGCCGCTTGCAAGGATATGTCCGCCGCCGCCGAACGCCGCCGCAACCGCATTGACGTTTACTTTGCCCTTGCTCCTTAAAGAAACCTTGTACTGCCGCTTTTTAACTTCCATTAAGGAAACCGAAACTTCAACTCCGTCAACCGTCAAAGGAAAATCAACGAAGCCCTCTGTAACGCTTTTATCGGCGCCTGTCTGCTTTAAGTCGTTTAAGGTAGTTACTATAAACGTAACTTTGTCGTCAAGCTCGAAACGTATATTGTTCATTACCCTGCCGTAAAGCAAAGCTCTCGCCTTTTGCTGACGCGCGTACATATTGTAATTTATCGCGTTTACGTCCGCACCCTTGGCGCGCAGTTTTGCCGCCGTTAAAAAGGTGTGCTCGCTTACGTCGTTGTGTGTAAAATTTCCGCTGTCGGTTATAAGACCGAGCATTAAAAGATCTGCTATTTCTTTTGTTATTTCAAAGCCTGCCGCGGTGAAAATTTCAGTCATAACTTCGCAGCTTGCGGGGCACACCGAAACGTAGTTAAGTTTGCCGAAATACGTATTAGAAATGTGGTGGTCTATATTTACCGTCGTACCCGAAAATTTTAGATATGCTTCGGCAAATATCCCCATACGCGCAACGTCCGCGCAGTCTACGGAAATAAACGTATCGTATTCCGTCTTGGGGGAAAGCCCTCTTTTTACCTGACCCGTAACGGGCAGAAACGAAAACTTTTCGGGAGGCAAATCTTCGCAATACATTGTGGCGAATTTGCCCGCATTACGAAAAGCAAGACACAGCGCAAGCCCTGAACCGAGCGCGTCGCCGTCTGGGCGGGCGTGGCAGAAAATTGCGGCACGGTTTGCCTTTTTGAGTTGTCCGATAATTTCGTCTAAATTGTTATTCGTCATCTTTAACGTCGATATCGTTTAAAATTTTATCGATTTTTGCGCCGTACTCCATACTTTCGTCAAGGTGGAAACGGAGTTCAGGCACAGTCCTTATATGCATTACTTTGGAAAGCTCGTGGCGGATAAAACCCGAATTTTGCTTTATAATTTCAAAGCTTTCCGCCGCCCTTTCTTTATTTGTATCGAATATGCTTATATAAATTTTAGCGCTCTTTAAATCGGGAGCGACGTCCGCGGATGTTACGCTTATAATCGCGCTGAGTTCGGGGAAATCGTTTCTGAGCTTGCTTGATATTACGGAAGATATTTCTTTTTGGAATTCACCCGACAGGCGCTCTCCTCTCGTTCCCTTCATAAATTCTCCTTTAACCTGCGGCTATCTGCTCGATAACGTAGCACTCTATAATATCGCCGACTTTTATATCGTTGAAGCCCTCGATAGAGCAGCCGCACTCAAAGCCGTAATTAACTTCCTTAACGTCGTCTTTAAAGCGTTTAAGCTGGTGAACGTTTCCCTCTACGACCAAAACGTCGTCCCTGTAAATGCGGAGCTTTCCGCCGCGGACGATTTTTCCGTCCATAACGTAACAGCCTGCAATATTGCCGACGCCGGTAATTTTGAAAGTCTGGCGAACTTCGCACTTGCCGAGATATACCTCGCGGTATTTGGGCGAAAGCATGCCTTTAAGCGCCGCTTCTATATCGTCAAGCAAATCGTAAATTATGCGGTAAGAACGAACGTCTACCTTGCTTCTTTCGGCAAGCGCCTTAGCCTTGGTATCGGGACGGACGTTAAAGCCGAGAATTATTGCGTTGGACGAGTCTGCAAGCATAACGTCGGTTTCGGTAACCGCACCCGCGCCGCTGTGAATGACTTTGACCTGAACTTCCTCGTTTGAAAGTTTTGAAACGGACTGCTTTATAGCTTCAACCGAGCCCTGCACGTCGCCCTTTATAATTAAATTGAGAGTTTTTATATTGCCTTCGGCAATTTTGCCGAATACTTCGTCGAGAGTGATTTTCGAGGCAGCTTTGACCATAGCGTCGCTTTCTCTTCTCTTTCTCTCGTCCATAACCTGCTTCATTAAAGCCTGGGATACGGAATAAATAGAGTCGCCGGTATTGGGAACCTCTTCAAGTCCCAAAACGTTTACCGCCATCGAAGGACCTGCTTCCTTAACGGTCTTGCCGCTGTCGTCTATCATTGCGCGGACCCTACCGGTAACCGTACCGGAAATTATATTGTCGCCAGTGTGCAGAGTACCGTTTTGCACGAGCACCGTAGCAACGGGACCTTTGCCCTTGTCGAGGCGAGCTTCGATAATTACGCCGCGGGCTTCCCTTGCAGGGTTTGCAAGAAGTTCTTTCATATCCGCGGAAAGCAGCAAGCTTTCCAAAAGGAGGTCTATGCCTTCGCCGGTCTTACACGATATAGGGCAGATAAGTGTGTCGCCGCCCCATTCTTCGGGAACAAGTCCGTACTCGGTAAGCTCCTGTTTGATTTTATCTACGTTTGCGCCGGCTTTATCGATTTTGTTTACGGCAACGATTATAGGAACGTTAGCCGCCTTTGCATGGTTAATAGCTTCTATAGTCTGAGGCATTACGCCGTCGTCAGCCGCAACAACTAAAATTACGAAGTCGGTAATTTGTGCGCCGCGTGCGCGCATTGCTGTAAACGCTTCGTGCCCTGGCGTATCGATAAAGGTTATTCCCTTGCCGTTTACCGTCGCGGTATACGCGCCGATATGCTGGGTTATGCCGCCCGCTTCGCCTGCGGCTGTCTTTGAATTTCTGATATAGTCCAAAAGCGAAGTTTTACCGTGGTCAACGTGGCCCATAACGGTAACGACGGGTGCGCGCGGAACGAGGCTTTCGATTTCCTCAACGGTGTCCGCCTGCTTTTCAAACAGTACTTCCTCAGCCGTCTTTTCGGGCTTGTATTCGAGTTCTATTCCGAGCCCTGCTGCAACGAGCGCTGCGGTGTCGTAGTCAACAGACTCGTTTACGGTCTTCATTATTCCCTCTTTGAAAAGACGCTTGGTTATTTCAACTGCGGAAATACCTATCTTTTCAGACAGCATTTTAAGGGGAATATCGTTTGTGGTAACAACTGCGTGCTCGATTTTAATGGTCTGCGCACTCTGTTGTTTTTTATCTTTCTTTAATCTTAACTTTCTGTAACCGCTCTTGTTTTCGTCGAAGTCCTCGATGCTTGCGCCCTGCTGTTTTTGAAGTGCACGCTTTGAAACTGTGCGCCTTTCCTTTTCGACGTAAGTTTTCTCAAATCCCTTCTTTTTATCAGGACCGAAGTTCTTGTTTTTACCGGGCTGTGCCGCGGGTGCGGGAGTAGGCGCAACGTTATTGAATCTGGGTGCCTGAGGTCTTTGGGGACGGGGCGCACCGTTATTGTTATAGGTGTTTCCGCCGTTGTATGCGGGGCGCGGCCTGTCGGGACGCGTATCGCGGTTGACGAACGTTTTGTTTTCAGCGGGAACCTTTTGCGGCTGTTTTACCTCGACGGGTTTTTCGGCAGGCTTTTCCTCTTCCTTTACGGCCTTTGCCTCTTCCTTAGCTGCCTCGGCAGCCTTTGCCGCAGCTTCAGCCGCACGTTTTGCGGCTTCCTCGGCGGCAAGTTTTTCCTGAGCTTTTTTCTCTTCCTCTATTTTCTTGGCAATTTTTTCGTTTTCCAAATCGGACAACTTTTTCAAAATTTCGGTTGCCTTCTTTTCAGCCGCGATAACTTTTTTTGAAAGCTCGCTTATCGCGCCGCCCGTAATAAGCGCGCCTATATTTTCAATATTCTCGTATTTTTTTGCCATATATTATTCACCGCCTTCGGTATATAATTCAAAACTACTATCGCCGCTTTTAAGTATCGCGTCCGCAAGATTTTTGTCCTTTACGGCCGCTAACCTGCACAGAGGTTTATTGACGACTTCTTCAAAATTTTCTTTACAGATAAGTAGCGGACAGGAAAATCTGTTTTTGTATTTCAGCGCAAGCCTTTGCGAATTTTTAGCCGCCGCGCCGTCAGCGATAAGCAGATATACTCCGCCTTTTAAAGTGTCTATCGCGCCTGCGCCGAGTGCGATTTTGCGCGATTTAATGCAAAACCCTATATAAGTTTTGACTTTACTTTGCGCCAAAGTACTCCTCCTCAATTGCCGTATAAACGCCTTCGTCTACGTTACAGGAAAAGACTTTGTTTAAAAGCCGTCCTTTTTTTAACTTTTTAATACACTCTGGATTATCGCAGATGTACGCGCCGCGCCCTGCCGCTTTGGAAGAAAAGTCGATAAAAATTTTATCGTCGTTTTTAACCACGCGGAGCATCGAGCGCTTTTCTTTCAGCTCTCGGCACGCAATGCACATTCTCAAAGGTATCTTCTTTGTTTTGGGCATCAGTCGTTTCCGCCGTCTTCTCCGTTATCTTCAACTGTTTCGTTGTTTTCGGTATTGATTCCGAGTTTAGCCGCAGCCGACTCGCTTTTAACGTCTATTTTCCAGCCAGTAAGCCTTACCGCAAGGCGGGCGTTCTGTCCGTCCTTACCTATTGCAAGCGAAAGCTTGTCATCGGGAACGACAGCCATAGCCGTGTTTTCACCCTCGAGCTGCGTAACCGATATGACCTTTGCGGGTGATAAAGCCTTTGCAATAAATTCGAGAGGGTTTTCCGACCAGGGGATAATATCTATCTTTTCGCCTTTCAGCTCCTCAACTATCGCGTTAACTCTCGCGCCCTTGTTACCTACGCATGCGCCGATAGCGTCAACTCTCGCATCCTCGGAGTAAATTGCAATTTTAGTTCTTGCGCCTGCTTCACGGCTGACTTCCTTTATAATTACGGTGCCCTGCTTGATTTCGGGAACTTCTTCCTCGAAAAGCTTTCTAACTAAACCGGGAGCCGAACGGCTTACAAGCACCTGCGCGCCGCGGAAGCCGTTTTTGATTCTTTTAACGAAAACTTTGATTTTATCGTTAACGTTGTATTTTTCTCCGGGAATCTGGTCGGAAGGCAACATAAGCCCCTCAACCTGACCCTTGCCGAGTTCGATATATACGTTTTTTGCGTCTATCTTGCGGATAACGCCGACGAGTAATTCTCCTTCCTTATCGGAGAACTCGCTGACCGCCGCGTCTCTTTCAGTTTCGTGGAGCTTCTGAAGAATTACCTGCTTTGCGGTCTGAGCGGCAATTCGGCTGAAATCTTTGGGTACGAATTTTTCCGTTACCTTATCGCCGACTTTATAGCTCTTTTTAATTTCGCGCGCCTCGTCGAGGGAAATTTCGTTATCTCTGTCAACGACTTCCTCAACAACGTTTTTAACGGTGAAAAAGTCTATCGTGCCCCTCTCGGGATTAAGTTTAATTTCAACCGTGCCAACCGCGCCCGTGTATTGCTTTTTGCACGCGGAAGCAAGCGCGTTTTCAAGCGACTCTATAAATACCTGCTGGGGTATTCCCTTTTCCTTTTCCAAGTCTGCAAGTGCCGCAAAAAAATCTTTATTTGTCATTTTATTTCTCCTGACATTAAATAAGGTCGTATATTTTTATCTGACTATCAGTCAAATTTAATTGCTTTGTTTATCTTTGCTATTTTGTTGAGGCTGATTTTAACCTCTTCCTTTTCGGTCTTTAAAATTATTGAATTTTCATCGAACGCTGTCAAAATACCGTCAAGGTATTTTTGCCCCTTTAAAGGAGCATAAAGCTTTACTTCGACTTCCTTTTCAAGATTTCTTTCAAAGTCGCGCCGGGTTTTGAAAGGACGGTCAAGTCCGGGGCTTGAAACGTTTAGCGTATACGGCGCGCCGTCGGAAGGGTCAAGCTCGTCAATTGGCTCCATTATCGCGTTATGAAACTTTTCGCATGTATCCAAATCAACGCCTTTTTCCGTTTCGATAAATACGGTAAGCGCGTTTTGCTTCTTGTCGTATTCAACGTCGACGATTTCTATGCCCATGGAATTTGCGTAGTTTTCCAAAAAAACGCGGATTTGTTCAACAGGTTTAAACATTTAAGCCCCTTATATGAGTATTGAGTGCCTTGGCAGGCACTCAATCTTAACTAACAGATTAAGGTTAGTAAGATTGTACCACATTATTTATTAAATTGCAAGCTTTATTGCAAATTAGGCAAAGATTTTTTTATTTTTATAAGTTCTATAAAAATTTTCGCCGTAACCAGCGCGTCGTCTATCGCCCTGTGGTGGTTGAATGTTATGCCGAACTTATCAGCAACGGTGTTGAGCTTGTAATTCGATAAAAACAACAACTCCTGCGAAAGCGGAATAGTATCGATAAGCTTTCTTTCGGGCATATAGCCTATTCGCGCGCAGTAATACTCCACGAATTTAAAGTCGAACCCAGCAATGTTGTGCCCTACCAAAATGGAACCGTCGCAGAATTTAAAAAAGTCGGGCATTACCTCGTCGCTTGTGGGCGCGTTGGCTACCATCTCTTCCGTTATGCCCGTTAAGTTTATAATTTCTTCGGACAGCTTTTTCTGCGGATTTATAAACGTCGTAAAGCTTTCTGCAATTACTCCGTCTTTTATTTTGAACGCGCCTATCTCGATAATTTTATCCATATTGCCCGAAGTCGGCGCGGAATTTAAGCCGGTAGTTTCCAGGTCAAACACAACGAAGGTTTTACCTTTAAGACAGTCGGGTACTGATGTATCGGTAAACATATCCGTCTGCGATATATCGGTATAGGGTTGAGGTTTTACCGTCGTATAATATTTGGGCACGGGCTTTGAAGCACGCTTTTCGTGCACAAATCCTTCGGGCGTTGTGCCGTAGTCTATAACGTTTACTGTAAAACGTATATCGCCGTTGTAAAGCTCGGTCTTGCCCGTACACACTATGCTGTCGCCTATTTTCAAAGCGCGGATTTTATCGATACTTTTCTGCCGAGTAAAGTACGTAACACGCATAGTTGCGGTCGAGTCGCTGAGCGTAAAATTAAGATAAACCTTTTCAACGCCCTTGGCGTTTTTATATGTACGCTCGCGTATATCCTCTATCCTACCGCAGACTACGACCTTTTCGCTTTCAAAATTGATGTCGCTTAAATAGACTGCAGTGTCTTGTTTTTCAGTCCCCTCTAAAAATGAAAAGTTTGCAATATGGAATCTGCGGATAGGAATTTCAAACTCTATATTTTCGTGCTCTTCTTCGACCTCTATGTCCAAAGCTTTCTTTGCGCTTTTTACACACTTGCCTACAAACTCACCGCAGTAACATTTTTTTAGATACTGCGTTATTTTGTCGCAAATAAAATCTCCCGAATCGAGCGCCGACAGCACGGAAACAGTATACACGAAGCCGCCGTCGCACTTAGTAACGGTTATATCGTCCGCGCCCACGGTTACGGAAAGAGCCTTAAAGTCCGCCTTTAAAGCCTCAATAATTTTTTCCTTGACCATATCGCAGTCGGGGGAAAGCTTTGAAATTTCAACAGCGCAGTTAAAGTACTGCGGAACGTATCTAATTGCGATTTTCTGCGCTTGCTCTTTATCCGAAGGCGAATAAGCAACGTCCGTAATAAGTCTGACAGTTACAAGCTTTTTATTACTTTCAAGCACGACCGAGCCGATTATAGCGTTCTTTAAATTTTCTACGGAACGTATTTCTTTTAAAAATTTTTCAGTCATTTAATTTGCGGTCGATCTCCTTGAAAAATTCGCGCTCGGCTTCTGCGGCGTTTATGCGCCTTAAAACTTCGCCGTTTGAAAATATAACGCAGTAGTCCTCAGCGCCGGCAATTCCCAAATCGCAGTCCTTAGCTTCACCCGGACCGTTTACAACGCAACCCATTACGGCAATTTTTAAGGGCTTGGAAAACCTTTCAACGTACTCTGTCGTTTTTTTGGCAAGCTCCATCGAGTTCCAGCGGCACCTGCCGCATGTCGGACAGGAAACCACTTCGACAAAGTTTTTATCAAGCCCCACCGCGCGGAGTATTCTCTTTGCCGCGATAACCTCTTTAACAGGGTCGTCTGTAATAGATACGCGGATAGTATCGCCTATTCCGTCCATTAAAAGCGAGCCGAGCGCCGCGCTCGATTTAACTATCGCAGTCTGCTCAGTTCCTGCCTCCGTTACGCCTATATGCAGGGGGTAATCGGTCTGCTCGGACAACAGCCTGTACGCTTTAACAGTCAAAGGCGCGGACGAAGCTTTTACGGAAATTACTATATCGTTAACGCCGTACTTCTCTAAAACGGCGACGCTTTTAAGTGCGCTTTTAACGAGCGACGTTTCGTTTTTACCGTACTTATCTAAAAACTCGCGCTCGATACTGCCGGTATTCGAGCCGACGCGCACCGCAATTTTGTGCGTCTTTATACAGTCGGCAACGGCTTTTATTTCGCGCTCGCCGCCGATATTGCCGGGGTTTATACGCACCTTGTCGCAACCGTTTTCGACCGCGGATATAGCAAGCTTATACGAAAAATGTATATCCGCAACAAGCGGAATTTTGATTTTTTCCTTTATGCTTTTTATGGCTAAAGCGTCCGCCTCATCGAGTACCGAAACCCTTATAATTTCACAGCCTGCGTCTTCAAGCTTTGAAATCTGATTTACGGTGCTTTCGACGTCGGAAGTTTTAGTCGTACACATCGACTGAATTTTTACGCTTTCGCCGCCGCCTAAAACTAAGTTGCCGACTCGTATTTTTTTTGTTTTTTTAAAGTCCATACTCACAAAAATTCAGACAGTGAATTACACTGTCCGAATTGAATTTTATTTTTTATTTTCCATCATTTTCTGAAGCTCTTCCATAAAGCTTGAAATATCCTTAAACGAGCGGTAAACGCTTGCGTAACGGACGTACGCAACCTCGTCGTGCTTTTTCAGCTCGGCCATAACAAGCTCGCCTATGGATTTGGACAAAATTTCCTGCTCCATAGAGTTTTCAATCTGCTTTGTTACGGCGGCAACCATTTCGTCTATTTCGTTTATGGAAACGGGGCGCTTTTCGCAAGATTTTATTATGCCGTTTTTAATTTTCTGCGAATCAAAGGCCTGCCTTGCGCCGTTTGATTTTATGACGAGAATGGGCGTATCCTCTATTGTTTCGTAAGTGGTAAATCTTTTACCGCAACTGAAACATTCGCGCCGACGTCTTATAGTTTTTCCTTCGTCGGCGGAACGGCTGTCAATTACCTTACTGTCTTCGTAGCCGCAGAAAACGCATCTCATATGTTCACCTCAAAAAATTTTACTTAAAGTATTTTACGCCGCTTTCGAATATCTTCATATCGAAATTGCCGTTGTAGTTTTTGTAAAGATTCTCACCTATTCTTTCGCTGTGTCCCATTTTGCCGAATACTCTGCCGTCGGGAGACGTAATGCCCTCAATAGCCCACATACTGCCGTTGGGGTTATAAGGACTGCGCATCGTAGGTCTTCCAGCCAAATCGACGTACTGCGTTGCAATCTGACCGTTCTGGCGCAGGCGCTCAAGCTCGGCTTCGGGCGCGACCACTTTTCCCTCTCCGTGGGAAACGGGAACGGAATATACCTCGCCGACTTTGCAAGCCGAAAGCCAGGGACTCTTATCGGAAGCAACGCGGATATTTACCATTGTGGAAACATGGCGCGAGATGTTGTTGAACGTGAGCGTGGGCGAAATTTCGGTAAGCGGACTTACGTTGCCGTAAGTTACAAGACCGAGTTTTATCAAAGCCTGGAAGCCGTTGCAGATACCTAAAATAAGGCCGTCGCGGTACTTCAAAAGCTCCATTACCTTGTCGGCAATTGCGGGATTCTTGAAAGTAGTTGCAATAAACTTGCCCGAGCCGTCTGGTTCGTCGCCGCCCGAGAAACCGCCCGGGAAGGCTATAATGTTAGACCTGTCAATGGCTCTTATTATCGCCTGAACGCTCTCCTCAATGTCGGCGGGCGTGCGGTTTTTGACAACTAAAATTTCGGGTTTGGCTCCCGCAAGACGGAACGCGCGCGCCGTATCAAGCTCGCAGTTGGTGCCGGGGAACGCAGGTATAAATACGCGCGGTCTTGCAATATGCGCGGCTGAAGTCGCCTTGCCCTGCTTCATGATATAGTCGCAGGAAGGTATATCTCCCTTTGCGGGCGCTGTTGCGGGGAACACGGTAAACAGCTTGCCTAGATATGAGTACAGCGCGTCGGAGTAATCTACCGTAACGCCGCCTGCGGTGAAGCTTCCTTCACAGGAAGTACCGAGATATACGGCGTCTATGCCCGTAAGCGCGCTTTCGTCAACTGCGGAAACTATTATATCGCCGTACTTTTCGCAAAACAGCGATTCTTTATTGCAGACGAAGTTAAAACCGTAACCGTTGCCGAAACAGCTTTTTGCAACGGCAGCGGCAACGCCGCCCTTTTCAACTACCGTCGCAAAGCGGATATTGCCGCTTGCAATATTCTTGTTTACGGTAGTGTAAAGTTTTTTAAGATATTCGAAGTCGGGGATCTGCGCGTTATCCTTGCGCATAGGCAAAAGATACAGTCTTTCTCCCTTGTTTTTTATAACGTTGGTTATAAGCGCCGAAGCCTTTGCGGGCGCAAGAGCAAAAGATATAAGTGTCGGCGGAACATCGATATCCTCGAAAGTACCGCTCATCGAATCTTTGCCGCCTATCGCGCCGAGCCCGAGGTTTATCTGCGCATACAGAGCGCCCAAAAGCGCGGAAACTGGTACGCCCCAACGCCTTTTGTTGTCGCGCAGGCGCATAAAGAACTCCTGCAGGGAAAGACGGATATCCTCGAACTTACCGCCTGCCGCTACTACTTTTGCAACAGAAGTTACTATCGAGTAAATAGCTCCCGTAAAGGGCGACGAGGACATAAGCTCGGGGTTATAGCCGTAAGCAGAAACGGTACAGTCGTCCGTTTCACCGCCAGTGAATTTTGCAGCCATTGCAATTACGGGAGTAAGCTGGTATTTGCCGCCGAACGGCATATATACCGACTTTGCGCCTATAGTCGAGTCGAACATTTCAGCAAGTCCCTTTTTGGAACATACGTTGAGTTGCGACAATGTATTCATTAAACTGTCGCCGAAATCCTCGCACTCTACCTCGTCGAAGAACGGCGTAATGCAGTCTACTATTTCAGCTTCGGCTGTCTGTTTAACTCCGTTTGTATCAAGGAAGTCGCGCGAAATATCGACTATCGCTTTGCCGTCGTGATACATCTTCATTCGCCTGTCGTCGGTAACTTCCGCCACGACTGTTGCGGAAAGATTTTCCGCCGCGGCAAGCGCTATGAATTTATTTGCGTCCTTTGCGGATACGACTACCGCCATACGCTCCTGAGACTCGGAAATTGCAAGCTCTGTGCCCGACAATCCCTCGTACTTTTTGGGAACGTTATCGAGATGAATTTCAAGTCCGTCGGCAAGCTCGCCTATAGCGACGGATACGCCGCCAGCGCCGAAGTCGTTACAT
>JAIDRX010000151.1 GCA_029061495.1 Clostridia bacterium | reverse complement strand
ATATTAAAACCGCCGTCCGCATTTGCGGACGGCGGTTTTTTATGCACAGAGCCGCCGCGCAAAATAGTATGGCGGCGGCAAGGTGTGGTTCCGAAAGAGATAGCAGTTGCAAGTGTGCTGCCTGTAAGCTTTTGTAAAAATTTCAGGTCAGTCGCTCCACTTGTGTTTGTCGAGCGTCCTGTCCTTTATATCGTCGTAGTACTCGAAGTACTTTTCGCGGATTTCGTCCGCGGTCATATTTTCGTCCAATAAATTTAAAAGTCCGTCCAGTTCGTCGGGCGTAAAGTCGGAAAGACAAAACTCTCCGTCAAAGACTTGCGCAAGTTTCATTAAATCCCAGCTTGTAGCTTTCATAAATATCCTCTTTGCTTTTTAGCTGTATAAACTCAATACTATAACGGCAACAGCAAAAATCACACTTTTTGCTGTTGCACCCGATTTGCGGAAACTTCCGCCTCAGCGGGTGAATTTGCGCGACTTAATAATATGTGTGCCTAAGCAGTCGCGCAAAGAGGGCGGCGCCCTCAAATCACGGAAAATTATTTTCGCATCTTAGAAAATAATTTTCGTGAATTTATTTCATAGCCAAAAAGTCTTTTACCTGCGGTATCATAGTAATAGAGTCAAATATAAGGTTTATACCGAAAACGAGTATATGGAAGTGATGAGTCGCCTCGCTGTCGGGGCGGTACAAAAGCATAAACGCAACGGCGCACTCTATAATTCCCCTGATAAGGTAGTAAATGCACCGCTCGGAGTTGGCAATACGCTTGAACGCGTGGTTAAAAGCGCGCGCACCCTCGAAAAGCCCCAAAATACCCCATACGACCGATATAAGCATCAGCGCGGAGTTATTATTGACGTCGAACTGCTGAAATATTATCATTGCGCCGAGCGCGGCGATAATAAGCGAGCCGGCGGTTTTATTCGTCTTTAAGTGGCGGTACTCTTTATGGATTATGGCAAGTATAAAGCTGACAAAGCCTATCACCGCCATCATCGAGCCGACTATGTAAGGCAAAACCTCGGTAACCTTGTCGGTTATTGAAACGCACAAAACTCCCACGACGAGATACGCCGCCGCAAAGAGGTAAATAACAACCCTTTCGGGAAGCCTTATCAGCTTTGCAACGCGCGGAACGTTGGTTTCTGCCGAAAACTCCTCTACGATAAAGTCGCCGTAGCTGTGCGGCTTGTCCTCGGCTTCCGCCTCTGCCTCCGCCGCGGCTATTTCGTCCGAGTATGCGGAATACGAATAAACCTCCTCGTTGTCCTTAAAGCCGGCGGAGTTTAACTTTTCACGCGTGTTTTCGGAATAACTTTTATAGGAATACTCCTCGTCGTCCTCCATAACCTTTCCCCCGAAATTTACTATTTAATTCTAACAGACAATTTACACTCTGTCAATATCAAACAAAAAAATCCCCCTTATAAAGGGGGATATAATAATTTAATTAACCTACGGCGGCCTTAGCCTTTTCAAGCATTGCAAGGTTTTCAGTCATGTCGCAGTCGCGGTCTGAATAGCTGTAATACACTTCTGTTTCAGACGAAACTGTGCCCTTGGTACCCACTATGCTTCCGTACCAGCATTCGACTGTACGGTACATACGGAACAACCCGTTGCCCCAGATTCTGAAAGCAATAGTAAGCCCGGTGTCGCCACCGTCTTTACGCCAGACGCAGTTATTAGAACCGTTTGCCTGACGGAGCATTTTAAGCGAAGCTTCGTCGCCGTTGGCGACGTCCGTGTCCATCATCATTACTACGAGATACCCGTCGCCCTCGCCTTCCTCCAATATCATAGCGTACTCCATAATATTTTCGGCAAGGATATTTATGTTTGCGTGAATCGTACCGCAGTCCTGACCGGAGATATCAACGCCCGCCCATCTTTGTATATCTTCTTCGATATTTTCGGGTGCGATAAAATCTCTCTTTTTAACCTGCAGCTCGTGCTTTCCCCAGTCGCTTTTATCCGTCTTCCAGTCGCAGTCCAAAAGCTCACAACCGAGAACTTCATGTTTGGCGCCAACCCTTAAATTGTCGCCCTGAAAGCGGTATAAAATGTCTGTTTGGTCGGTAAATCTCAGCTTTGCACTTTCAAACTTAGATTTAAAGGTTTTAATCGTTCCGCTGGCTTCAATTACTTTTTTCAGAGTATAAAAGTATCTATAACCGCAGGAATTATCGTTTTCGTTGACCCTTAAAAAATACTCCTGCTTAATTGCTAACCCCTTGCCGCCCGTATCGCCGAGGTCGGTTTTACCTTCCTGATTGCTGAAATAGGCGTACCGGTCTAAGTGTCTTTCGTTATAGCAAGCGTATGCAAAGAGTTTCGCGGCCGCGGTCTTTGCCGCTGCTTGAACCTCTTCGTTCTCACTGTCAACACCTTCGTCATCCTCTTTCAAGTGCTGATTGGCAACTAACATATACTCCGCAAGCGCGGATTTGGTATATTCTTCGTATCTTGCCTCCTGCGTAGGAGCAACCTCAAAATCCTGCATGATTTCGCCTGCAGGAGTTTCAACGTCCTTGCCGCATTTTTTACAGCCCGTTAAAAATGCGCACACCGCCACAACCGGCGCGACGATACATGAAATTATCTTAATAAATTTCTTCATTTTTTCCTCTTATCGGATTGTTAACAAAATTATAACATACAAAAAAGCGTTTAGCAAGCTAATTTAACCAAAAAAAGGCAAATTTGTAATAATATTTTATGACAGTTGTAATATTACGTGATACTGTACACGAAAGCCGCCGACCACAGCGGATATGAAAACCTTTCGGCAATGTGGTCGCACTTGCAGTTGAATGCGTAAAAAATTTCGTACCCCTCGCCGAAAAGCGTTTCCAAATTCCCAAGTCCTTTACTTACCGTAACGTCGCTTGTCTTTAAAAGGCTTATGATTTCGGGCGAAACTTCTTTAAGGTAAGTCCCGGGGACGTCCGTGCCGTTATCAATAACCTTAGCGTATTTTTCAAGCCCGACAGCCGCCGCGTCGGCGCGCGTTACGTCGTTTATTATAGGGCTTCCGCGCACTACCGAGGTAACCTCGATTTGCGGATAGAGCTTTTTTATAACGCGGATTAAAATTTTATCCAGAACAATTTCTCCGCAGTTGTCGTGAAGGTATAAGAGCGTTTTTGCCTCTTTGAGTTTGCGTTTGAACTTTTCAAGCGTTGCACCATCGGGATTTGCCTTTTTTGCGGCTTCTAAAACGAGTTCCACGCTCTCCCCGTCCAAATCGCAGAGCCTTGCAAAATCTATGTAGTTTGCGCTCATTGCAAAGGCGAGCGCCCTTTCAACAGGGTCGGGCGCGCTTGTAACTTCCGCAAAAAGCTCGTCCTCCAAGCATAAAAGCTTTTTATTGAACGCCGCTTTTTCGCGCGAGTAGTCTATTCCTTTACCGAAAATTTTTTTATGAAGTCTGTCTATATCGCGCATTAAAAGGGGGGCGCAGTAATCGGGGGGCGGGTTCGCACAAAGCTCCCTCACCCCCTCTTTAAACGTTTTAAGTTTTTTTAAATCGGTCTGCTCCCTTTCAACCTTTTTAAGCTGACTGTTAAAAAGGCAGTCCTTACATTCCGCGTCAAGCCGCATTTTTAAACCTTACTTTTTATAATACTTTACAAAACTTATGTAGTCGTTGTACGTACCGTCGGAAAGTCTTTGGGCGCGCGGAAGCATTCCCGCCGTAATAAATCCGTTATGCCTGAACATTGAAATCCCCAAAGCGTTTTTGCTGACGACGTCCGCCTCTACCTGTCCGAAACCCGCGCTGAAAGCAAATTCCGTTGCGGCGTTCAAAAGTGCGGTACCGAGCCCGATATTCCAAAAACGCTTTTTAACGCTTATAACCAGCCCCGCGCGGTGTGCAAATTTCGACTTTTCGGAAATTGCGTCAACTACGCAGTAGCCTATAATTTCCTCGTCAAGGAAAGCCGCTATCATTACCGCCTGCTCTGATTCGCTGATTGCGGCAAGCGTTTCACCCTGCTGTTCGCTCGTTATTCCGTCTATCTCCGACAGAGTGCGCGGCATAAATTCTGTTTCCGAATGAACGGTGCGCATAAAGTCCAACAGCTCGGGACAGTCGCCCTCCTGCGGACACTTGAACGTAACTTCTATTCCGTTTTTAAGCTTTACCTGTCTTTCATCTATAACCATACTTAAATTATATCATATTAAATCCGTAATTGCAATATTAAAAATCAGGTGCTATAATTTTGTAAAGGGTAAAAGACTTTATTTTGCTTGGCTGCGTACCGGCAATAATACTGGTAATGTTTCATTTAATGCTGGTTGGCTGTCGGGTTCCGGCGGTTCTAATGATACCTACAACTCGCGCCTGTTAGCGGTGCGGCCTGCGCTTCACACTTTTTCTCCACCGCCGCAAGGACGACGGCGTTCTCGGGCACCGCGACTGC
>JAIDRX010000150.1 GCA_029061495.1 Clostridia bacterium | reverse complement strand
CTTTATATGTTATAATATCTTTTAGCTGAATTTTATAATCGGAGCTGTAATGATTAAAATTATCGTAGACGCAATGGGCGGAGACAACGCGCCCTATTCAACGGTTGCGGGCGCGGTCCAGGCGCTTGCGGCGGATAAAGAAATTCACCTTGTCTTAACGGGCAGACAGGCGGAAATAGAGGGGGAACTTAAAAAGTACTCCTTTGATAAAACCCGCCTTGAAATTGTAGACTGCCCCGACGTTATAGATATGAACGATATCCCTACGGAGGCGGTCAAGCGCAAACAGTCGTCCTTAATGCAGGCGTACTGGATGCTGAAAAAAGAGGAAGATTTATGCGCGTTGGTTACCGCAGGCTCCACGGGCGCGACGATAGTGGGCGGTCAGCTTATCCTGGGCAGAATACGCGGAATTAAGCGCCCCGCGCTCTGTCCCGCAATTCCCAACACCCGCGGCGGAGTAACGCTTTTACTTGACTGCGGAGCTAACGCGGAGTGCAAACCCGTAATGCTTTGCCAGTTCGCGCTTTTGGGCTCGGCTTACGCAAAGGCGGGCTTCGGGATAAATAACCCCAAAGTCGGACTATTAAACAACGGCACCGAAGAGCACAAGGGCGACCCTTTAAGACAGGAAACCTTTAAATATATGTCCCAAATGGAAGGCATCGATTTTATTGGAAACGTAGAGGGGCGCGATATTATGATTGGCGACTGCGACGTCGTAGTTGCGGACGGATTTTCGGGCAACGTCGCTTTAAAGTCAATGGAAGGCTGCGGCAAACTCGTTTTGGGAGTTTTGAAAAAGGAGTTATCCTCGTCGCTGTCCTCTAAAATAGGCTACCTTTTTATCCGCAAGGCAATAAAGAGAATGCGCGGACAGCTCGACTTCGACAAAATGGGCGGCGCGCTTTTATTAGGACTTAAAAAGCCGGTTATCAAAAGCCACGGCTCGTCCAAGCCCGAAACCATAAAAAACTCGATAATTAACGCGGCAAACATATACAGAGGAAAGCTCGTTCCCGCCGTGGAAGAGCTTTTAAGCACAGCCGACCTCGATAACCTTACGGAGCAAACAGATGAAGTTTGACGAAGTGGAAAGGGCGATAGGATATACTTTTAAGGATAAAAGCCTTTTACAGCGCGCTTTGACGCTTGCTTCGGCTTCGGACGACAACAACCAGCTTTTAGAGTTTTTCGGCGACGCGGTACTCGAGTTTATCGTATCCGAAAAAATTTTTGCAGAGGGCAAAAGCGAGGGCGAGCTGACCGAGAGGCGCAAAACCTTAGTCGCGGACAGCGCACTTGCGCCTGTTTCCGAAAAGCTGGGGTTGGATAAGTATTTAATCCGCGGTAAAAAGGACGTCGGCAACAAAAAAGCTGTTCCGTCCGCGTACGAGGCGGTTACCGCGGCAATTTACCTTGACGGCGGTATGGACGAGGCGAAACGCTTTGTCTTAGGCTCTTTGGACTTTTCCGAAAGGAATGCGGTAGTAAACTACAAAGGCATTTTGCAGGAATTATTGCAGGCGGAAGGCAACCCCTGTCCCGAATATATCCGCGAGGATATCGGCACTCCTCAAAACCACAGATTCAAAGTGAGCGTAAAAGTCTTTTCAAAGACATTTACGGGCGAGTGCGACAACGCAAAGGGAGCGGAACAGCTCGCCGCAAAATCCGCGCTTAATTTTTACGAAAAAATCAGGAAATAATATATGACGACTTTTAAACAGATACAACTTGTAGGATTCAAGTCCTTCGCGGACAAAACGACGATTCCCCTCGGCGAGGGCGTAACGTGTATAGTCGGTCCCAACGGCTGCGGAAAATCAAACGTTGCCGACGCTATACGCTGGGTTCTCGGCGAACAGTCGGCAAAGATGATGCGCGGCTCGCAGATGCTCGACGTTATTTTCGGCGGTACCGAAGCGCGCCGCCAGATGTCCTTTTGCGAAGTAACGCTGACCTTCGACAACACAAAGCGCGTGTTCGACATCGACTGCGACGAGGTTGAAATGACGAGGCGTTTATACCGCGACGGCGACAGCGAGTACCTTTTGAATAAACAGCCCTCGCGTATGAAGGTCTTAACGGGACTTTTACACGGCGCGGGCGCGGCGAAAGAGGGTTACTCTATTATCGGTCAGGGCAGAATCGAGCAGATTATGAACGCCCGCCCCGAGGACAGGCGTTCCATTTTCGAGGAAGCGACGGGCATAGTCGTTTTCAAGGACAGGAAAGCCGACGCCGAAAGAAAGCTTAACGCGTCTAAGGACAACCTTTACGTTTTCGCACAGCGTATGCAGGAAGTTGAAAGGCAGATAGGCCCCTTGAAAAAGGCTTCCGAAAACGCGTTGAAATACAGAGAATTATATTCCGCTCTCCGCTTGCAGGAGATGAATTTGTACATACACCGCCACGACAACTCCGCCGCAGAGCGCGAGGATTTAAACGCAAAGGCGGAAATGATAAATAAGCGTATAGAAGAGGTTACGGCATACTCCGACAAACTGTTATCAGAGTACCAGACCCGCCGCGACGAGCTTGCTTCCGCGGACGCGGAATTGCAGGACTTGAACGAAAGACTTCGCCGCTACGAGGTAGGCATTGCAAACAAAACGGGAGAGTCCAGGCTGTTTACAGAAAAGGCAAGCTCGGTTAAGGCAAAGCTTGCCGCCGCTCAGGAGGATATAGCATATTCCACCAAACGTATCGACGATATCGACAGAGAAATCCGCAGAAACGAGGCGTATTCCGAAAAGAATAATCTGAGATTAGAGGCTTTGCGCTCGTCTACCGAAACCTTCCGCGCAGATATAGAAGAGCTTTCCAAAAAGATTGCAGACTACGAATATATGACGGGCGAACACCGCAAAAAGGTTATGGACACCTTCAAGGACCTTTCCGAAATGCGTAGGAATTTGGGTTCGCTGTCCGCACAGAAAGATTTACTTAACGAAAGACTTGCCGAAATCCGCGCGGAAATGCAAAAAATCCGCGAAAAGCGCGACGGCTTGCGCGGCGAATACGATAGCTGTATCGAGCGCGGCAAACAGCTTAACGGACTTTTGGGCAACGAAAACGAGCTTGTGGAAAAGGCCGAGGCAAAGACCCGCGAGTGCGAGGAAAAAATTCAGATTCTCATAAAGCAGGTATATGACACCCAGGCGCAGATAAACGGACTTAACGAAAGCTTAACGACGTACCGCGCCCTCCGCGACAGGTTCGAGGGGTATATATATTCGGTTAAAAAACTTTTAAACGACGCGAAATCCGATACCAGCCTTTCCGAAAAGGTAGAGGGACTTATCGCGGACGTAGTAAGCTGCGGCAGCGAGTACGAAGTCGCTATCGAAACGGCTTTCGGCGGCGCAATGCAAAACGTAATAACCCGCACGCGCGAGGACGCAAGATTTTTAATAGAGTACTTAAAGCGCACACGTTCGGGTCAGGTAACCTTTTTGCCTATCGAGGCACTTCGCCCCAGGCTTGAAAACGACCAGATAAAGTCCGCAGTAAAGGATGCGGGCGCGATAGGCTTTGCTATCGATTTGGTTAAATTCGATAAAAAGTTTGAAAACGTAATTCACAACCTTTTAGGCAATACTTTAATTTGCGACAATATCCAAAATGCAACCCAGATAGCACGCCGCTATCCGCGCGCGTTCAAAATAGTAACGCTTGACGGCGACGTCATTTCCACAACCGGTTCTATGACGGGCGGTTCCAAGCGTGAAATTGCGGGCAACCTGCTTGCAAACGAAAGGCGTATTAAAGAGATAGAGGAAAGTATCGACGGTAAAAAGTCGTTCCTTTCCCGCTCGGAAGTAAAGCGCAAAGAGCTTGACGAAAAGAAGGCGGAAGCCGTCTCCGAACAGCAGCAGCTTTTAAACAGCTTGCAGGACGCAAGGTTAGAGCTTGCCGCCGTAACCGAAAAGCAGTCGGCACTGTTACAGTCCGTAACTAATGCCGAAAGCGAGTACGCCGCATACGGTCAGTCGCTCAAAGCGTTGGAGGACAGGCTTTCAGGGCTCGACAGCGAGTATTCGGGCGTCAGCAAAGGCGCAAGCGATTTGTCCGCGCAGTCGGATAAAGCTTCGTCCGCTATCGACGATATGAGCGCGCAGTACGATAAATTAACCGCAGAACGCGCGGACATGACCGAGCAGTTAAACGGCATTTTAGTTGAAATCGCATCTCTTGAAAGCGCCCTTAAATCGGGCGCGGAGAACGTTGAAAGACTCA
Organism: Clostridia bacterium; assembly: GCA_029061495.1. Classification (GTDB taxonomy): domain Bacteria; phylum Bacillota; class Clostridia; order Christensenellales; family Borkfalkiaceae; genus Coproplasma. The sequence continues at coordinate 3,836 of JAIDRX010000150.1, read as the reverse complement.
ACGGCGAAAGAGAAAATCTCGCCGTACGCTTAGAGCAGACCAAGGCAAGCATTCCGCAGATAGAGGCGGAAATGCAGGCGTTCACACGTCAGGCGCAGCAGGCGGCTCTTTCCAAGGAAGAGCAGGAAGTCGTTGAAGACCTCAACAGACAGGTCGGCGAAGTTCAGACTCGCAAGGACGAGTTAAACAAGCGCATGATGCAGTACGACAGCGAGCGCTTAAACGCTTATAAAGAGAAGGAAGAGCTGACAAAGAAGCAGAGCGCAATTGCGCTTGCACTGCAGAGAATAGACAGCGACCTTGAATATTTGCAGACGAGGATACAGGAAGAGTATCAGGAAGATTACGAGGGTTGTTTAAAATACAAGGACGAAAACTTCGACCCCTCGCAGGCGGGTGCGGCAATCGCAAATTTAAAGAGGCAGATAACTATTTTAGGTCCCGTCAACCACAACGCGGTTGAGGAGTATGACGAGCTTTCCGCCCGCTTCGAAAAGATGACGACGGAAAGAGAGGATTTGGAAAAGGCTATTGCAGACTTAACGTCCGCCCTCGACGACATCCGCGCGGAAATGCTTAAAATTTTCAACGAGGGCTTCACCCTCATAAACGAAAACTTTAAAAAGACCTTTAAAGAACTTTTCGGCGGCGGCAGGGCAGAGCTTCAGCTCGACTACACCGACTGCGACGATCCTTTAAACGCCGGCGTTGAAATTATTGCATGCCCTCCCGGTAAAAAGCTTACAAAAATTTCGCTTCTTTCGGGCGGCGAGCGCGCGCTTACGGCAATAGCAATTCTGTTTGCAATAATCGGTATGCGCCCCATGCCCTTCTGCGTACTCGACGAAATCGAGGCGGCGCTGGACGAGGCGAACGTTGCAAGGTATGCAAAATACTTAAAGAAGTTTGCAACCGACACGCAGTTCATAGTAATTACCCACCGTAAACCCACTATGGAAAACGCGGATATACTTTTCGGCGTTACCATGGAGGAAAAGGGCGTATCAAAGATAGTTTCGGTTAAGCTTTCCGAAGTTGAATCCCGTCTCGGCGGCGATACTATAATGTAATTAAATGGTTATAAATAATTAACGGCGCAAGCAAAACCACGCTTTTGCGCCGCGCACCCGATTTGTGCATACCTGCACCTCGGCGGGTGAATTTGCGCGATTTAATAATAAGTGTGCCACAGCAATCGCGCAAAGCGGGCAGAGCCCGCAAATCACGGAATTTCGCAGCCGTGCAAGGCGAGAAATTCGTGAGGAGGTTATATGGGGCTGTTCTCAAAAATTAAAAACGCGTTAAAGAAAACTCGAGAAGGGATTGCAAACGCGCTTTCCAATTTATTTTCAAAAAATAAAATCGGCGACGAGTTTTACGACGAGCTTGAAGAAATTTTAATCGGCGCGGACATTTCGGTAACCACGGCGGAAGACGTCGTAACCGAATTAAGAAAAGAAGCCAAAAAAGAAAAGCTGAAAGACAAAGAGTTCGTAACCGACCTTTTAAAGGATATTTTAGAGGAAAAGCTGACCGAAGCGGAAGAGCTTGATATAAAATACCCCGCAGTAATTATGCTTGTAGGCGTAAACGGAGTCGGCAAAACAACGACCGTCGGCAAGCTTGCAAATTACTTTTTAAGCCGGAAAAAGTCGGTAACCGTTGCGGCGGCGGATACCTTCCGTGCGGCGGCGGCGGACCAGCTTACGGTATGGGCTGACCGCGCAAAAGTAAGGATAGTCAAGCACGAGGAGGGTAGCGACCCCTCGGCAGTCGTTTTCGACGCGTTGACTTCCGCAAAGGCGAAGGGTACCGACGTCGTAATTATAGACACTGCGGGCAGACTTCACGTCAAAGCCCACTTAATGGAAGAGCTTAAAAAGATGTCGCGCGTGGTAGAGCGCGAATGCCCCGACGCAAACTTCTATAAGCTTTTAATTCTCGACGCAACCACCGGCGGAAACGCGGTTAATCAGGCGGAAGTTTTCGACGAGGCGGTAGAGCTTGACGGCATAGTTTTAACCAAGCTTGACAGCTCGGCAAAGGGCGGCTTCGTCGTGTCGTTATGCGGAGAGCTGGCTATTCCCGTGGCATTCGTGGGTACGGGCGAAAAGCTTGAAGACCTAGAAGCCTTCAACGCCGAAGAATTCATAGACGGTTTATTATGACGGAAAAAGAAAAAATGCTTGCAGGCGAGCTTTACCGCGCAGACGGTGAAGAGCTTTTATCGGAGCATATGCAGGCAACGGCGCTTTGCCGCGAACTTAACGAAAATTTAACGGTAGCACAGCGCACGGCAACCGCAAAAAAGCTTTTGGGAAAGTGCGGTAAAAACGTAACGCTTTCGCAGGGCTTTTACTGCGATTACGGTAAAAATATCGAAGTTGGCGAAAATTTTTACTGTAACTACGGCGTATGTATCCTTGATGTGTGCAAGGTAAAAATAGGGGATAACTGCCTTATCGCGCCGCAAGTCGGCATTTATACCGCCTGCCACCCCGTGGACAGAAAAACGCGCGTCAGCGGACTCGAATACGGCAAGCCCATAACCATAGGCAACGACTGCTGGATAGGAGGGCACGCCGTAATAAACCCCGGCGTAACGCTTGGCGATAACGTAGTAGTGGGCAGCGGCGCAGTAGTTACAAAGTCGTTCCCCTCAAACGTCGTTATAGCTGGCAACCCCGCGCGCATAATTAAAAATCTGTAATATATATAATAATGTGATGCAAAAAATCAGGCTGCGGACGAAAATTTTCGTCCGCAGCCTTTTATAAATAATTTTCTGCGCTGCGCAAAACCACGCTTTTACGCAGCGCACTCAATTTGCGCACACCTGCGGCTGACCGAGGTGAATGCCCGCAATTATATAATAAGTTTGCCCTTGTTATTGCGGGCAGAGGGCGAGTAGCCCTTAAATCACGGAAATTGCCACGCGCATAATAGCGTGGCAATTTCGTGAATCTGGTTGTTACAAATCGTCCGCGTCCTGTATAGGCTTTCCGCCGTCAACGGGCGTGCCGGTGTAACTTCCGTTAGGGTCAAAACTGTCTTTAAACTTATTTGCAGTTTTTCGTGCCTTTGCCACAGCTCTTTACCCCGCTGCTCTTACCGCAGTTTTTGTTTGAACTTTTGCCGCATTCCTTAGTAGTCTGCGACTGCTTGTTTTCGGTAGTTTTTCTCATAATTTCTCCTTTTGAAACGGAATGTGCAATTCAACGTCGCCTTGACTCGATTTGCACAACGGGCACACGTCCCAAGCTTTGGTAGAAGTGTGCATATAACCGCATTCGCTGCAAATATAAAGGATAGGCGTTTCGTTGCTGAAAAGCTTTCCCTTAGTAAACGCTTCGTGCAGGTATTTGAAAATCATTTCGTGCCTGACTTCGACTTGTGCAACAAGTCTGAAAAGTGCGGCAATATCTTTAAAACCTTCGTCCTCGGCGTCCTTTGCAAAGGAAGGATAAATTACTGCGTGTTCCTGATGTTCGTCTTCCGCGGCAAGTGCTAAACTTTGTCCCAAATCACCGCTGTGAAAGGGATAGCCCGCGTCAATGTCGATGTTATCAAGCTTTTCTCCGCGCTTTGTAAGCTCCTCAAAAAAACGCCTTGCATGGTTAGTTTCGTTCTTGGCAAGCGTTTTAATAGTGTCGGCAAGGGTAACATACCCCTGTTGTGTCGCTAAACGCGCGATAAGCTGGTATCTCATTCCTGCCTGACTTTCGCCCGCAAAACTCCTTGCAAGATTTTTGTAAGTCTTAGTTTCGTCAAAATGCATAACTTTCCTCCGTCAAATGTATTTTGAGGAGTTTTTTCCTATTTATTCAGCCTTACCG
>JAIDRX010000015.1 GCA_029061495.1 Clostridia bacterium | reverse complement strand
GATATAATGTATGTATTAAAGTAATTAAATCGGTGGTATTATATGGGACAAAATATAATTCAACTTGATAACAGTTTCGAATATAAATTAATTTGCCAAGGAAACACCGCAGAAGTATTTCTATACGACAAAAATAAAATATTAAAACTGTTCAGAAAAGATTTTCCGCTTGAAATAATTTCAACCGAACTTGACATTGCAAAACTCATATCTTCAGATTTAGTATTTGTACCGAAAGTTTTCGTATTAGTTAAATATAAAAACCGTTACGGCATTTTATATGAAAAAATTAGCGGCAAAGATATGATTGCCGAAATGTTACGTAAACCATTCAAAATAAGATCCTACTCAAAAGCGTTAGCAGATACTCACGCTAAAATACATACTTCAACGGTAGATTTGAGTTCAGATATAAAAGATAAATTAATAAATAATATCAATGCAACCACAGACTTGTCGAAACAAGAAAAAGACAAAATAGTATCGTATATTAAAACGTTGCCTGACGGAAAAGCACTTTGCCATTTTGACTTTCACCCCGGCAACGTTATGATTAAAAATAATGAATTTTACGTAATAGATTGGATGACCGCTTGCAACGGTAATGCCGCCTCTGACGCTGCAAGAACGTATTTTCTTTTGCGTTACGGCGAATTATTATACGCTAATTTCTTTGTAAAACTGGTTGCCCATATCGTTGAAAAGCATATCGGAAAAATATATTTGCGGCAATATAAAAAATTGACGGGTATTTCAGACGCAGAAATTAAAAAATGGCTTTTACCGATAGCCGCCGCAAGACTTATAGAATGGATACCGAAAAGCGAAAAAATCAAACTGTTAAAATTTATCAGAAAGCAATTGGCAAAAATGATTTGAGTTGTATATACTGATTTTTATGCTTTGAATAAATATTTAAACTCCCCCTGCCGTAAACGGCAGGGGGAGTTTATTTTGAAATACTTTGTGATTATTCCCAATCACCTAAGAAGTTTAATGTTACATAAGGGCTTTCAATGCTTGTGTTATCACCGACTTTATAAACCAAAGTCCAATGATTCATATCAAATCCGAGAAGGTCCTCGCTGCTGAACAGCGCAGGTCTTGAAAGTGCATAATCAGAATATACCGTTACGTCATAGTCGGTATTATACTCTTCCATAAGCGCAACACACTTGTTTACCTGTGTAGCTGCCGCGGAGCTGTAGTTACCTAATATACCGGACAGATTTTTCTGACTTACCTTTACTTCAACGTTTTTGTAGAAGAACTGACCAATTGATACGCAGTAGTTAATCTGCATAGCGGTTAAACCTTTCTGGTAGCCTACTATTCCGCCGAGTCTGCTTGATGAGCCTTCACTTACGATTACGCTGTTAGAAACGCAGTGGTCGATTTCAAGGGCATAAACGCCTGCGGCATAGTCGTCCTGATATTCGCCTACTATCGAGCTTGCAGTGTAAGTTCCGCAAACGATGTAAGACTGAACGAAGCAATCCGCGATATAGACCTCTGCAGATTCGGTCATTGTGCTGGTACCCTGAATAAGACCTATGATACCGCTTGCTCTGTTTGACGACGCACGGATTACGTTAGCGCTTGACGCATTCACTAATGCGCCCTTTTCGTCAATTTCCGGTATTTCGTTTATAACGGATACCTGATTTACATAGGTAGGTATTACACCCTCGTAAACGTGTGCTATCAAACCGCCGACACGCTGAGTGCCGCTCAGCGAAATATTAGTAACTGCAATGTTATAATAATATCCGCCGTAGCCGCTTGCAACTAAACCTACTTTCTGTTTGCCGGTGAGCTTAATATTATCGAACTTAATGTTTTCGATAGTACCGCCTTCAACCTTGTAGAACAAGCCGACATTATCTGAATCTGCGGAAACGGTTACATTTTTAATCGTATGTCCCATACCGTTAAGGAGACCCATAAACGACCCGGTGCCGACAGAATACGACGTACCGTTGAAATCGATATCGTTTTCAAGCTGATATATCGTAGTTGAAACGTCCTCACCGCTAATGGCTACTCCGCCCGCAACTTTCATAAAGTTTTGCGCCGTGGAGATTTTTACGATGTTTACTTTCTTCTCGTAAACTTCGGAAGTTATTTCGCCGTTTACGTTACCGAGAGCGTAATAAATATAGTATTCACTGCTATTTGAGTTAGCAAACTGCTTGGCAATACGCTCGCCCCTGAAGCTTTCAATCTTAACACCGTCGTAAGTCTTTATGCTGTCGGTGGTCAACGAAAGCGGAGTTGCCGAAGTTACCGTATAAAGCGCGCCGGTAGCGCTGCTGACTTCGCCCGCAATGGTATAGCCGTCGCGGTAAACCGAAACGGTGTTGTCTACGAAGTCGACGTTGGCATCCGCACTTGCAACGTAGACGTAATACGTCATCGATACGCTTTCGCCGTCCATCGTTACCGTATGTGTAATCGTATAGACGCCTGCATTAGAAGGCGTAAAGCCCTTTATCTGCATCTTTTTGGCTTTGGAGTCCGTCGCATAATAATACTGGGACTTAAGCTGATACTTATCGCTTGCAAGAATTTTGCCGCTATAGTCGATACCGTTAGTTACCTGAACGGTAGGCTCGCGGTATACTGAATACTTATCAAGAATAATTACCGAACCGTTAGTAAGGACTTCTCCGTTCTGCGTCGTTACCTGAACCTCGCCGATAGCGGGCTTACCGCTCTTAACAGTTACGTTAAATTCTTTGGTTTTTGTTACTCCGCCGTAGGAAATTGTAGCAGTGAGTTTAACAGTCTTATCTACGTTTTCATCGCGGAAAACTTCGATAATTATATACTGAGATCCGGAATAAGAAACGTCAACTTCGTCGGAATTGTCGTGAACAACGAGAATATTAGTATCCTCTGACGACCATCTTACCGAACAACCTTTGAGGTCGAACGGAACGTCGAAATTCTGATAAACCGCTTCGGGATTGCAGTTAAGCTGAAGCGCCTCTACTGCTCTGTCTACGATAGCCTCGTTAGCGGAAGCTGCGCTGCCGTTGACAAGGTCTGTTTTATAGAAGTGTTCATAAGCACCGTACGTGCCGAGATTAAGAATCGAACCTATCTTATTTTCGTCGCCGAGAAGCTTGGTATAGTCTTTTACGGCGAGCATATCGTGCATGTTTATAGAACCGTCGATAGCGTTTCTATACTTCACGTGCACTCTGTCGGGTTTAAGCGTGTTAGAAATATTACCTCCCGAGACCTCGCGCGAATTTTCAAGTCCGACAATATTGAAAGTATACTCACCGTTGTCTGCTTTTGTGAAGGGAAGTTTTTCAAAAACCTCGGAAGAAACTATAGGAGATGAAACGGGATCACCCTTCTTATTTCTCTGCGTATCTGCATCAAGGCAACCTACTATTTTGAACGAACCCATAACGCTGTCTATTACAGACGCTCTGTATTCGTCCGCTTCAAGCGAAAGTGCCAAAGAGTCGCCTACGGCAAGAACATGGCTGACGTTGTTATAGCTGTAAGTTTGGCGGGCAAGGTTTATGTTGCCGTGTTCTTCCTTATTTTTTACGTCAAGGATTTTACCGAAATAGGGGTTAAGATTTGCCGAATCACCGTAAACGGGATTATTGTTTTCGTCAACGTCCGTCTGAACCTGTACGTAGCGGTGATCGTCAACCATTGCGCTGTTGTTGTAGCTGGTCGTATTGCTAACCGAGATAACGCCGGGGTTGGAGTTGTCGGTTACTCCGTGCATTCTGTTGTTGAACGCAAGGCAGTTATACACGATAACGTCGCCTTCCATTACCGAACCGCCGAGTTTAAAGCCGTTACCATCGCCGTCGCGCGTGCAGTAAGAATCGCGTCCTAACGGGTTAGTGTCGTCTTCACTGCATGTAGCTCTCCAGGTAGGGAACTTTGCGTTGCATTCGCGCTGGGTGTATTCGAGATAACCGTTATCGAACGCCACGCAGTTGTACATTATAACCTGACCTATATTACCGGTGTCGGTTTTTGCGTACAAATCCCAGCCGTCGTCCGAGTTACGGTATGCTATACATCCGTCAAACACGTTGCCGAAGCCGACCGTAAGCTTTGCCGCAAAGCCGTCGGCGTTTTCGCCGTACGTTTCGTTATCGTAATTGTTATGAGAAGTACAGTTTTTAATGAGGTTGTAGCTGGGCCAGTCGTTAATCGAAGAAGAACCCGCTTTAGATCTGCCGAGCTGTAAACCGGTATCGCGGTTGTCGTAGAAGTCGCAATATTCGATAGTATTATAGTTACCGCCTACATATATACCGTTATCTCCCGCGCCCGCAACGTCGATTCCGTACCAATAAATATAGTCAGAGTCAATTTCAACGCCGCGATTATTGCCGTCGAAATCCATACCGTAGAAGCTGAGCAGGGCTTGCGTTTCGCTTCCTGTGTAGCCGCTGGCGGGATCAAGAGCCGCATTTACTATATTGATATAGTTGTTATAAGCGCCCGACACCTCCATTATAATGCCGTAGCCGGAATATGCAGGGTTGGGGTTTGCCCAAAGTGTTGACCAGTTATAGACACCAGGCTGAACGTAAACCGTATCGCCGGGCTGTAAAATGGTTTTGCTGTTTAATAAGGTATAGAGAGCAATAGGGTCGCTCCAGCTTGTTCCGCTTCCTTCTCTCGTAGCTTCGGGAGTAACATAGTAAGACTTGCCGTTTGCATGGTTTACTACTTCTCCTGTTGCAGAACTTATTGTGTTCACGTTAAGCGGAGTATTGTTTGACGCTGTGGATTTATCGTCCTTGCCGCATGCCGCAAAAGACATTGCACCGCATACTGTGGTAGCCGAAACGGCAAGCACCGCTATCATCGAAAGCAGTTTTCTGTTTTTAACTTTCATACTTAATTACCTCCTCCGACAGCCTTATAGCCCGTAGCTTCAGCGCCGAACAACCACATCGAAGCGGTTGCATCCAACCTTTTATTTTTAATTTTTATAACAAGCACATCTCCTTCATAAAGGTCGAAGGAAATATCGGTCATATTTTCGCGCTTGGCACCAATGCCGTCAATCTCGCTGACTGAAACGGAACCGTCCGCCTTCGTTATAGTAGCGATTAAAGTTCCCGGTCTATCCGAATTATATACGGCATTACAAAGCGTTAAATAAATTTTTAAATTGATATCTGTTTTAGCTTTGAACGTAATGGTCGAAGTTTCATCACCTCCGGCGGTTGCAGTAGCCTGCGACAAGCCGACGTCGAATTTATCGATAACCGTTGTTCCGTCCTGCAAGGTAACGTTCTCTATCCACTTCTTAGCGGGAGAAGTAGCACTGCCCGTTGCTTCGGTCCACTTCATTTCACCCTGGGTTGTCAACGTAAACAGAGTATTATCCTCAATTACTCCTCCGACGCCGTCCGAATCGGTAGGTATAATCGTTGCGAATTCGTCTGACGCATTGGCTATATTTTTAACGATAAACGACTCGGTGGGAAGCGTTGTCAACTGAGAAGCCGTTATAGTATACTTTATATTAACCGTAACAAACTTCGAATCTCCCGCCGCATTGATTTCATCATACCTTACGACGGCATTTTTATTTGCACCGACAACTTTAGTATCGAACATAATCAGTCTTACGTCGTTTTTCGTTATCGTTTTTGACGCGCCGCTTATATATGAAACCGTGTAAGTCCACTTAGAGCTTATAATATCAAGACCGAGCTCCTGAGTGTCCTGCCCGTTTTGATCTACGCTAATCGAAGTTACCTCGTCGGCAACAATTACGGTTGCAAATCCTTTAAGCTGGTAGCCTGCAGGTCCCTCTTTGGAATCCGCATAAGCCCAAAGCTGATAAACGCCGCCCGTAAGGTTTTTATAGACACCGTTTTCAAGGAAGCTGTCGGCTACTTTTTCGTCTTCTTTCCAAAGCTCCCAGGTATATTCGGAGTAGTCAAGAGGCTCGCCTTCCTGAGTTGCGTCCGCTTTACGAACTTTCAACTCTGCAGGGTCTATTGTGGCGGTACTCATAGTAGCGCTTAAAGCTACAGTCTTTGAATTAGTATCATCGGGGAACGTAACTTTAAGACCGTCGAAAATCGTTTCAACTACAGAAACGTTGTATTCTGCTTCTTTGGTTTTACCTGAAAGCGTATATGAAACTTTTATGGCATACGTTCCGTAAGTAGTATTTACGAAAGCCGAGCTGTCAACATCCGCCGACTCCGTAACGTCAATTGTTTCAGTACTTTTTGATTTTTTAACCTCTGCGGTTACAACCAATCTTTCGGACGAAAATTCTTCGCCGCGAAGGAACTGCTGTCTGACGCGGCTTGTATCCAATGAAATTGAAATAAGCTGACCGCCGTTTTTGTCGCGTTTTTTACAAGCTGTAGCAAACGGTATTGTAAAAACCATTGCAAGCGCCAGTATTAAAGGCAACAGGAATTTGAGTTTTTTCATTTTACCCTCCATTTTTTTATCGTCAGGAAAAAGGTGATAAGTACACACCTTTACATTTTAAGACACAATAATATTATCACTTTATTTTTATTATGTCAAGATAATATGTTAATATTTAACCAAAAATGTTATGCCTAAACATACGCCCCTTACGTGAATTTCAGGCGTAAGGGGCGTAAAGTTTAAACGGATATTGTCGCGCAAAGCGAACTTTACGCGGCAATATCCGCCTGTGCCGTGTTATGAAAGCCGTTAACCCGCTTCTCGCAGGTGGGTGCGGCGAAGTGAAACTTCAACCTTTCCGTATTTATATACAGACCTCGTCTATTTTCACGAACGGATCCGCTCCCGTATTAGTTTTGTGGATTACGAATATTTCATACCACGAACACCGCAGACATATTTCTACTTTATTATTATACAACGCCGAATATGAAAACGCAAGAGGTAAATTAATGCAGCTTAAAATTATTTTGCGCACGCTTTAATATTTTACTTGCATTTTATTTGTAAAAGCCGTAAAATTATAAAAAAAGTTTACGAGGCTTAAATTTATGGAAATGACAGGCGAAATTAAATGCACTTCTACCCCCTACTCTGCCTTTAAAGAAAACGTAGGAAAAGAAGTAACGATAAAAGGCGCGATTCACAACGTAAGAGATATGTCGGACTTCGCCTTTATTATATTGCGTACCGCGAGAGAACTTATTCAGTGCGTTTACTCGCCCGATTTCTCCGATTACCGTCTTGACGAAAAAGTTGTCGAGCAAGCTTCGGCAAAAATTACGGGAAAGGTTGTAAAGAGCGAAACGCGCGACGGAAGCGCGAGGTACGAGTTGCAGATTCACAATATCGAAATTCTATCCTCCCCCGCCGCTATTCCCCCCGTCGTTATTTCAAAGAAGCAGGTAAACTGCGATTTATCGGTAAACCTCGATAACCGCCCCGTTACATTAAGAAACCCCAAAGAGAGAGCGGTTTTCAAAATTCAGGAAGGAATACAGCGCGGCTTCCGCGAATATCTTACAAAAAACGACTTTACCGAAATTCATTCGCCCAAAATTAATTTTGCGGGCGCAGAGGGCGGCACGAACGTTTTCAAACTCGACTACTTCGGTAAAACAGTTTATCTTGCGCAGAGCCCCCAGCTTTACAAGCAGGCGCTCGTTCCCGTTTACGAACGCGTTTTCGAGATTGCGCCAGTATTCCGTGCGGAGCACCACGACACCTCGCGTCATTTGAACGAGTACATTTCAATGGACCTTGAAATGGGCTTTATTGATAACTTCACCGACATAATGAATATGGAAACGGGCGTTCTGAAGTATATAATGAATTTGTTAAAGACCGAATACGCACCAGAAGTCGAGCTTTTGAAAGCTGAAATACCCGAAATTACCACTATCCCCTGCATTCGCTTTAAAGACGCGAAGGATATGTGCGTTAAAAAACTGAAAAACATTACTGATATGAAGGACTTCGAGCCTGAGGAAGAAGCTTTTCTCGGCAAGTGGGCTAAACAGCAGTATAATTCGGACTTTTTGTTCGTAACGCACTACCTCTCGAAAAAACGCCCCTTCTACACAATGGACGACCCCGAGGACCCCGAAGTTACGCTGTCTTTCGACCTCTTGTTCCGCGGTATAGAGATAACATCGGGCGGACAGAGAATACACGACTACAATATGCAAGTTGAAAAAATGAAAAAGTTAGGTATGAACCCCGACGAGTTCGAGACCTACCTTATGCTTCATAAATACGGTGCGCCCCCTCACGGCGGACTGGGACTCGGTCTGGAAAGGCTTACGATGCACCTTTTAGGCTTTAAAAACGTAAGATATGCGGCAATGTTCCCGAGAGACATTAACAGGGTTACCCCTTAAACGTTCCTTTTAATCAACGTATCTTAAATGCTTTATGATAAACCGAACTAATCTCAGATCAAACAAAAGGCGCGGACTTTTAAGTCCGCGCCGGTTTTTTATCTTATAAAGTTTGTTTTCATTTTTTGGATTATTACGGGCTTTTCAAGCTCGGTGCCCTTTTCTTTATCCAAAAGCTTTAAAAGCCAAGCCATATTGCTGCCGATGGCGCGCATTATCGTTACGCCCTCTTCGTCCTTTAAAACTTCCTCCGCATTATTACCGTGAACCATATTCCAGTAAGTTGAAGGAACCTGCAACATATTGTTAATGCCTATGTACTTATTCAAAACGTCGTAAGAGGCTGTCGTACCCGCTCTGCGTGCGGAAACCACGCTTGCCGCCGGCTTGAACTGCATATAGCTTCCCGCGCTGTAAAAAAGCCTGTCGAGAGCGGCTATCATACCGCCGCATGGGGACGCGTAATGCACGGGCGCGCCGAAAACGTATCCGTCGGCAGTTTTTACTTTTTCGGCAATGGAATTTACAATATCGTCGCCGTAAACGCACTTACCGAGTTTTCTGCAAGCGCCGCAACCCGCACAGCTATGTATAGCCCCCGTGCCGAGCCAGAGGATTTCGCTTTCGACCCCCTGTTTTTTCAGTTCGTCGGCGATTATAGTTAAAGCCGTGTATGTACAGCCCTTCTCGTGAGGACTGCCGTTTATCATTAATACCTTCATAAAAGTTCCTTTACTGCCCTTTCAATCAAAGGCATATATTTTTTCTCGTAGCCGAGCGCGTTGGGGTGCGTACAGTCGCCCCTGCCCCAGCCGTAGCTGTCGTTGGTGTACTTGTCGCGGTCGTCGGGTAAAAAGGTGTCGAGTCCGCTGTCCTTATACAAGTCGCAGACGGAAATGTTAAACTTTTTACAAATTTCCACAGCACGTTCGCCGTAGGTTATTTGCAAGCCTTCTTCCCTTCTGCCCATTCTATGCGGACGGACAAACAGCACTTTTGCTGTCGGAAAGTACTTTCCAAACGCACAGACAATACTTTCGAAACACTCGGAAAAATTTGCGCTGTTTCCAATATCGAATATATCAAAAACTTTGTCCGAAATTTCGCCCAAAGGCACGTCGCAGTTTTTTCCGTCGGTCTTGTAACAGTCGTTTGTAAAACCGTCGAAAACAATTATATCCGCAGTTTCGTTATTGTTTACCGCCTCGCGAAGCTGCTCTACTATCCAGTTTTTACCCTCGTAAAAGCCCGTGCGCGCGCCGCCTATACAGTACTTGGCAAGTTTCAGCCCTAAGTCCTTTTCAAGATATTCGCCTACGCCGAAGCCGCCGTTACCCGAGCCGTACATTACACTGTCGCCGAAAAGCAACAGCTTTTTGCCTTTATACGCTTGCATTTTAACGCCTTATTCTTTATATAAAAACCTGTGGCAGTTATCGCATTCGGTAACGCCGCCGCCTGAAATTTTTTCCTTGCCGACGATAGAAAGCTCCATTCCGCACTTGGAACAGCGGTCGTTTTTAACCGCGCAGATAATGGGGAAAATTCTTTCGCTGCGCTTTACCTGATATTTTTTAAATACTTCGCTGTCTATTCCTTTCGAAAGCTTTTCAAGCTCCTTTTTGATAGTGTCCATCTCGCCGAGCTTGCTTTCTTTATACTTTTTGTAAATTTCAGAATACTCGGTATACTGCTTCTGTACGGAGATAGTCTTTTTCTTTAAAGTCTTGTACTCCTCATCCGCGTCCTTTACCGACTTGGTGAGGGAATTTATTTCAGCCTTGATAGACTTCAGTTTTTCGGAAATCTGGGTGGCGTTCTTTTTATAGAAAGAAATATCCGCGCCGCCTTCTACAAGCTCGTCAAGGTTTTCAAAGTCCTTTAAAGTTTCTTCGATTTCCTCATACTTTTTATTGAGCTTATCGAGGAGCGCCTCCATTTCGCGCGCCTTACCGTCCATAGCGTCAAGCTTTTCGGGCGCTTTGGTCAAAAAGCTTTTAGCCTGCGAGTAGTTTTTCCACTCATCCGAGCTTGCCGCGTCGCGCTCTATTTGCAGAAGCTTTGCATCCTCTTCCTGATACTTTAAAAGTTGTTCTACCTGTGCCATATATACTCCTTTAATGTGTTCACGCAAATCTTTTGCTCCGCAAAAGATTTGCCGTGAGTTTGCTTACGTCGTAAACGGCTTAACGGGCGGAATCAATCCGCCCTTGCCGTTTTCGGCGTTATTTATTTTAAAATTTTTATAATAGTGTGCCGTCGCAAAAGTATGCGGACGGAACTTTTAATTCTTCTCTTATTTTCAGATAAATTTTATTAAAGCCGTAATTTTCGGCTGAATAATGCGTTAAATGTATTACGTTTAAGCCCCTAGTAAGTAGCGCCGTAATTTCGTGGTGCTTTAAATCTGACGATACGAACAAATCGACTTTTTGTGCAACGGCAAAGTTCATTGCATTGTCGTCATAACCCGCACCGCAGAAAGATGCGACTTTTTTTATTGACTTTTCCTCCCCGTACGCAAGCACGCGCTGAGATGAAAAAGTTGATTTTATTTTTTCAACGTATTCTGAAAAAGCAATACTATATATTTCGTAAGCTCTGCCATAGCCTCCGCCCGTTACCGGTGAGAGAATTTCAGCCTTATCGCCGCCTAAGCCTTTCATTAAATGGTAATCGATACCCTCGGGCGCAGCATCAAAGTTAAGATGCATGGATATTACTGATATACCCTCTTTTACGCATTGCGCAACAGCGTCATTTGCGCAAATTCGCGAAATGCCGCCGTAAATTGCCGGGTGGTGCGTAACTATTAAATTGTAGCCGCGCGCTTTTGCCTCTTTTACCGCATTGGTTGATAAATCGAGGGAAAACAGTGCGCCGTTTATATCGTTGCCGCTGTCTATGATAATTACGCTGGTGTCGTACAAATTGTACTTTTTGAAGAACTAGTCAGATAGCG
>JAIDRX010000149.1 GCA_029061495.1 Clostridia bacterium | reverse complement strand
AAAGCTACCGCGAAGAAAGAAGAAGAAAAGCCTGCAGCTAAAAAGGCAACGGCTAAAAAGGAAGAGCCTGCAAAGGCGACTGCTTCCAAGACGGCAACAAAAGCTACCGCGAAGAAAGAAGAAGAAAAGCCTGCAGCTAAAAAGGCAACGGCTAAAAAGGAAGAGCCTGCAAAGGCAACCGCTTCTAAAACCGCGGCAAAACCTGCTGCTAAAAAAGAGGAAGCTAAGCCCGCAGAAAAACCCGCTGTTAAAAAGACTGCGGCTGCGGCTAAGCCTGAGCCCGGCGACGAAAAGAGGGTTTACCATATTTCAAAGCGTAAGGAAGACGGAATGTGGCAGATTAAAGCTTCTGGCGGCGCAAAGGCCGTTAAGCTTTTCAGAACCCAGGCGGAAGCTATCGACGCGGCTGTTACCGTTGCCCAGAACCAGGGCGGCAGGGTAGTCGTTCATAAGGCTAACGGAGCTTTCAAAAGCATATCTTTGGCAAACTACGTAAGCAAGTCTTAAAACAAAATCCCCCGGCTAAATAAGTCGGGGGTTATTTTTTTGCACCGTCGGGCGCGCGGAGTTTGACAATAATTAAAAAAGGTTATAAACTAAATGTAAAAATAAAGAGAGGTAATTTGAATGACTAAGATAGATATTTTTTCGGGCTTCCTCGGCGCGGGCAAAACAACGCTTATCAAAAAACTTATAAAGGAAGCATACGCGGGCGAAAAGCTCGTTTTAATTGAAAACGAATTCGGTGAAATAGGAATAGACGGAGGCTTTTTGCAAGACGCGGATATTAAGGTCAACGAGCTTAATTCGGGCTGTATCTGCTGTTCGCTTGTGGGAGACTTTGCAAAGGCTTTGCAGAAGGTTTACGACGAGTATCACCCCGACCGCATTTTGATAGAGCCGTCGGGCGTGGGTAAGCTTTCCGACGTTATCCGCGCGGTTGAAAGTGCTGAACTTGCCGACTGCAAAATTAACTCTTTCTCCGCAGTAGTTGACGCGGGCAAGTGTAAGATGTATATGAAAAACTTCGGCGAGTTTTTCAACGACCAGATAGAGAGCGCGGCTTGCATAATTTTCAGCCATGCCGACGTTGCGGGCGCTGAAAAGCTTGAAACGGCTGTAAAGCTTGTGCGCGAACATAACTCAAAGGCTACCGTAGTTACCACCCCTTGGGCGGAGCTTGACGGTAAAGAAATTCTTGCGGCAATGGAACACGCCGAGACCTTGGAAGGCGAGCTTGAAAAGCTCGAGCACGAGCATGAGCACGGTTGTTGCCACCATCACGACAGTGATCATGAACATGAACACGGGCATGAGTGCTGCCACGGACACCACCATGACCACGAGGAGCACGAGCATGAACACGGTTGCTGCCATCACCACGACCATGACCATGACCACGATCACGAACATGAGCACCATCACCACCACGCGGACGAAGTGTTCACAAGCTGGGGCGTTGAAACGAGCAAAAAATTCACCGCGCAGGAAATCGAAAAAATTCTTTCCGCGCTGTCGGACGATAAAAAATACGGCGTAATTTTGCGCGCTAAGGGAATAGTTGCGGGCGCAAACGGCGAGTGGCTTCACTTCGACTATATCCCCGAAGAGGTTAACGTGCGCACGGGTTCTGCGGCTTACACGGGCAGGCTGTGCGTTATCGGAAGCAAGATAAACGAGGGAGCACTCAAAGAGTTATTTGGAGTTTAAGTTTGATTGGAGGACGGGCGGGGTATCCGTTGAGCAATAAAGATACGCCGTTAACGTAAGGTTATGCAACAGGAAGTAAATGTATATCTCTTTCTCGGGTTTTTAGAGTCGGGTAAAACAAAATTCATACAGGAAACGCTTGAAGATCCTCGCATGGAAAACGGAGAGCGCACCCTCTTGCTTGTCTGCGAGGAGGGCGAGGAGGAATACGCTCCCGAAAAGTTCGCCGTAAAAAACGTAACCAAAGTTACGCTTGAAAGCGTTGAAGAGCTTACTCTTGAAAATTTAGAGGCAATTACCGCAAAGCACAAGGCTCAGCGCGTCGTCGTAGAGTACAACGGCACCTGGCTTTTACAGCAGTTTTTCGATGCTATGCCAGAAAGCTGGGTTATAAACCAGATGATGACCTTCTTTGACGCGAACACCTTTTTAAACTACAACGCAAATATGCGCCAGCTTGTTTTCGATAAAGTGCAGATGACGCAGATGGTAGTTTTCAACCGCTTCAAGGGTGAAATGCAAAAGCTCGATTACCACAAGGTTGTGCGCGGAATTTCTCGCCGCCCCGATATCGTGTACGAGTACGTCGGCGGCAAGGCGGAGTTCGACGATATAGAGGACCCTATGCCCTTCGACGTGAACGCGCCGGTTATCGAGATAGAGGACAGGGATTTTGCCTGGTTCTACCGCGACATTGCGGAAAAAACTTCGGAGTACGTCGGCAAGACCGTGCGCTATAAAGGAATGGCGGCGGTAACCAAAAAAGTACCGTCGGGGTATATCGTCCTCGGCAGACATATTATGACCTGCTGCGAGGCGGATATCGCTTACGACGGCTTTGCGGTCAAGACCAACAAGCTTTTAAAGGATATTAAAACGCGCGACTGGCTGACCGTTACGGCAAAAATAGTAATGGAATACAACTCGGTTTACCGCGCGGAGGGACCCGTTTTAATTGCCGAAAAGTTAGAGCGTGCCGAACCTCCCGAAGAAACCGTAGTAACTTATTATTGATTTTGGGTGTAGAAAACCGTGAAAAAGAGGCATGACACAACTTTTATAATAGACGAGCTCCCCGCTTTCGCCGGCGAGCCCGTTTTCTCATACGGCGGAAAGGTTAAAAACACCGCGCCCAATCCGCGGCTTAAAAAAGCATTCAAAACGGCAACCGTCGCGTATCTTTTAACTGTGCTTGGCTTTTTGGTTTTCTGGTTTATATATACCTTCGTTGTGGCGCTGTACCACGACAGCGCGCTGACCGTAATTAGGCGCATCTTACCCGACTTTTTCGCGCTTGCCGTATGCGCGTTTATAATTATAGTTATATGCTCGGGCGCGTTGCCAAAGATTTTCCGTAAAATAACGGGTAAATGGCGGCAACCCGAGATAGAAGATATCGAGCCTGAGGAAGAGGAAGAGCCCCTTGTAGTTGAGGACGGGTTCGAGCTGTACGAAAGTTTTCTGGTCTTTTTTAAAAACGGCGAAAGGATAGTGGTAGACAAGGACAAGGTTTTAAAGTTTACCGTAACCAAAATCGGCTCGGGCTGTTCGTTTTCGGTTTGCTCACTCTGGGGCGAAGGTGTGTCCGTAAGCTTCTCCGCAAGCAAAATAAAAAAACTTAGGCGCGCGCTCGGCGGAAGCTTAAGCGTAGAAAAATATTCAAAAAGTTATTACAAGCCGCCCGCACATAGAGAGAAAAAGCGCCGCAGAGGGCGCATTGAAATCGACGGTGCAAAGGTCGGCGGATTTTTGGCGGGGTTTGCCTGCGTTGCAGTCGGAGGCGGACTTATCGCAATGCACTACTATGTTGCGAAAAGTATTCCTATATTTCTCGCCGCGTTTTTTATCGCGGGAGGAGTGATTTTCTTTCTGTCGATGTTCGACGATAAAGAAATTGTGGTAAACTTTTTCATACCGCTGATATTCGGCGGAGTGTTTACGGTATTCCCCTCGTTTATCTGCAAAGTTGTTGCGGAGGGCAACGGTATCGTAATTAAATGGCCTTCCGTGCACGGGTTTTTATCGTCCTTTTCGGGGCTGTTTGCGGCGGTAGGATTATTGACGGCGGTGGGAGGACTGCTTATCGTTGTTGCCGTAGTCAACTTAGTAAAACTGATAAAAGAGCGCAATTAAAAATAAAACTGCGGCGCGAACTTTTTAAGTCCGCGCCGCTTTTTGTATATTATTTGTTTATAGCGGGGTTATCCGTTCTCTCTAACAAGTAATCAATAGAAACATTAAAATAGTCGGCAAGCTTTATAAGCGTAGCGTAGTCGGCTTGGTGCGCGCCTGTTTCGTATCGGCTGATACTGTTTTGGTTCATATTTAAGTCCATCGCTAATTTAACTTGCGAAATTTTCCGTTGTTCTCTTAAAAATTTTAATCTCATTATTATTTTTCACGACCTAAAAGATAGTCAACTGTAATATCCAATGCCTTTGCGATTTTTACTAAGTTCACAAGCGACGGAGTGGTTTTGCCTTGCACCCAGTATCTCATAACAGACTCGGCAATTTTCGTTTTAGTTTTCAACGAATATCTTGAAACGCCTTTCTCTTTTAATACTTCGGTAAATCTTTTACCGAACGGCGGGCAAACGTTAAAACTTTCAGCATTGCTTTCCGCGGTAATTCCCAAAAGGTAGTCCGTAGAACAGTTAAAGTAGTCGGCAAGCTTTACGGTCATTTCTAAGTTTGGCAAATATCTTTCAGTAGTGTAGTGGTATACGGTAGAGTTGCCGCAACCCAGTTCATCACTGATTTGGTTTACATTTTTACCGCTTTCAAAAATCAATTCCGAAAGTCTGTCTGCAAAATCGGGAAAATCTTTCATAAACAACCCTCTATATAAATTATCAGCTAAATGCGATAAAATTGCTTGCTTTCGTTGCGTTTAGCTGTTAAAATAATTTAAAACAACAGGGGGTGTTTATGGATAATATAGAGCTTAATACCGAGGACTTGTTTGCGGCGCTTAAAGAAAATAATATTACCGTAGAAAGCTTTGCGGAGGAGATAAAGTTACTATTAAACAGCTTTTTTACTTGTTACGCAAATTCGCACGGTAAAAATATTATGGTTGATTTTTTGAACGGTCAAAGGTTTAAAATTACCGTTAAAAATATAAAGAGGTAAATATGCGGCGGCGCGGAAAATTTTTCCGCGCCGCCTTGATTTTTGTCAAAAAACACAAAAATTAACAAAATCTGGGCTTAAAATTGTTAAAAGCTTACAACAATTTTGTTATATTTCATTTTTAAAAGTCCATAAGAAAATATAATGGATAAATTTTCCGACACAATATCTTGTGTTTCGCACTCTCGTTTGGTCAATATCTTGAAGTTTGCCGCCCTTTTGGCGTGTTTTTTCAAAAAACAGCCCGAAACGGGGTCAAAACGGGCAAAAACTGCCTAAAAACGGCTATTTTTCGGTTGACTTTTTAATTGTTATTTAATATAATAATCGGGCGTGTTCAAAAACAGGTGTATGGGTTGAGGCGTAAAGTTACTGAAAATTCCGCTTAAAGCTCACGGAAACAGATAATTTGCGCTGACAAGTGTAGGGGCATGACCCCTGCGACTAACCGCGGCTTTATCCGTAACGCCATTCGTTTGGTGTTTTTTTACGGTCAAAACCGCGACACACACGGTTAAGTTGTAGACTTTTAATGCAAACGGCACACGCGAAACGAGAATATTTTGTTAGGATAAAGGAGTTTTAACATGGCAGGACAGAAAATAAGAATCAAACTTGCGGCTTACGATCACGAGCTTGTAGACCTTGCTGCATCGCGCATAGTGGAAACGATGAAAAAGAGCGGCGCGAAAATTTCGGGACCCATTCCCCTTCCCACCGAGAGAGAGATCGTAACGATCTTGCGTTCTCCCCACAAGTACAAGGACAGCCGCGAACAGTTCGAGCAGAGAACTTATAAGAGAATTATCGACATCTACACCCCCAACGCGAAGCTTTTGGACACCGTTCACCTTCCCGCGGGCGTTGATATCAAAATCAAACTGTAATTAATCTAAAGTCGCGCAAGCAAGGTTTCCTTGCGCAAGCGCACCCCTAATTAGTCAATATAGATACTTTAATGTTTGCGCGGACGACGTTAAAAACGGCGGGACAGCGGAACGCGGTATCTGAAAAATAAATTTTTAAGGAGAACTTTATCAATGAATAAAGCAATCATCGGACGTAAAGCAGGCATGACGCAAATCTTTACTCCGGAAGGGAAAGTCATTCCCGTAACCGTAATCGAGGCAGGTCCCTGCCCCGTGGTTCAGATCAAAACTGTTGAAAAGGACGGCTACGCCGCTTTGAAGCTCGGTTTTGACGAGGCGAAGGAAAAGGCGTTAACCAAACCCGAACTCGGTCAGTTCAAAAAGGCAGGCGTAAAACCCTGCAAGGTTCTGAAAGAATTCAGGCTCGCTGATTTGTCAAGCTATGAGGTTGGCAAGGAAGTTAAGGTAGACGTTTTCGCGGCAGGCGACAAGGTAGACGTTCACGGCGTTACCAAGGGCCACGGCTACACGGGCGTTATTAAGAGATGGAACCAGCACAGGCTGAAGGAAACCCACGGCGTCGGCCCCGTGCACAGAGAACCCGGTTCAATGGGTGCGAACAGCTCGCCTTCGAGAGTTTTCAAAAACAAACACCTTGCAGGACAGTACGGCGTTGAAAACGTAACAATTCAGAACCTTGAAATCGTCAGGGTAGACGCTGAGAGAAACTGCCTGCTTATCAAAGGCTCGGTACCCGGAGCGAACGGCAGCGTCGTTACTATCAACGACACCGTTAAATAAGGAGAAGAGAGATGCCTACTATTAAAGTATATAAGATGGACGGCAAAGAGGCCGGCACGATAGATTTAAGCGAAAAGGTATTCGGCGCAGAGTACAATGAGCCCCTCATTCACCAGGCAGTCGTAACGCGCCTTGCCAACGAAAGACAGGGCACGAAGTCAACCCTCACCCGTACGGAAGTAAGGGGCGGCGGCAGAAAGCCCTGGAGACAGAAGGGTACGGGTAACGCCCGTCAGGGTTCAATCCGCGCACCCCAGTGGATCAAGGGCGGCGTAGTATTCGCTCCCAAGAGCCGCGACTTTTCAAAAGATATGAACAAAAAGGCAAAGGCGGCGGCGCTTGTTTCGGCACTTTCCAAAAAAGTTGCGGACGGCGAGCTCGTAGTCGTTGACAGCCTTTCGGTAAAAGACGGCAAGACCAAAGAGATGGTAGCTTTCCAGAAGGCGTTGAAGCTGGACAAAACCGCAGTCGTAGTTATGGATAACGACGATATCAAGGTAATCCGCGCAGCGCAGAATATCGAAACGCTTTCCACATTGCCCGTCGCTCAGATTTCCACTTACGAAGTGGTAGCCAACGCAAAGGTAGTTTTAACCAAAGCGTCGGTCAAGAAAATAGAGGAGGTCTACGGAGAGTAATGGTAGCCGAAGATATTATCATAAAACCCCTCCTCACGGAAAAGGGTTACGACGGAATAGCCGATAAAAAGTACACGTTCATCGTGGCTAAAAAGGCAAACAAGACTCAGATTAAGCTTGCGGTTGAAAAGCTGTTCAACGTTGACGTAGAAAGCGTAAACACTGTAAACTGCAAAGGTAAATTAAAGAGAATGGGACGTAACGAAGGTTACACCCCCGACTACAAGAAGGCGATCGTTCAGCTTAAAGCCGATTCCAAGGCGATCGAGTTCTTCAACTCGTTGTCGTAAGGAGGCAGAAAAATGGCAGTAAAAAGGTATAAACCCACCTCCCCCGCGCGCCGTTTTATGACGGTAAGCGCGTACACGGAGCTTTCAGGCGATAAACCCGAAAGAAGCTTACTTCACGATAAGCGCAAGTCGGGCGGCAGAAACAACCAGGGCAAAATCACCGTTCGTCATATCGGCGGCGGCAACAGAATCAAATACAGAATTATAGACTTCAAGCGCAACAAGGACGGAATACCCGCAACGGTTAAGTCCATCCAGTACGACCCCAACAGGTCGGCGCACATCGCGCTTTTGGCTTACGCTGACGGCGAAAAGAGATACATTCTCGCACCCGTAGGTCTTACGGTAGGCGACAAGGTTCTCTCGGGTCCCACGGCCGATATCAAGGCGGGCAACTCGCTCGCACTTGCGGACATCCCCGTAGGTACCGTCGTTCACGCGATAGAGCTTCAGCCCGGCAGGGGCGCGCAGATTGCGAGAGCGGCAGGCATTTCCGCACAGATTATGGCAAAAGAGGGTGCGTACGCAACCTTGAAGATGCCTTCCGGCGAAATGAGATACGTTTCCGTAAAATGCAAGGCGACGATAGGTCAGGTCGGCAACGTCGAGCACGAAATCATTCATCTCGGCAAAGCGGGCAAAACGAGATACCTCGGCGTGAAGCCTACGGTCCGCGGTTCGGTTATGAACCCTAACGATCACCCTCACGGCGGTGGTGAAGGTAAGAGCCCTGTCGGACATGCAGGTCCTATGACCCCTTGGGGCAAACCTGCTCTCGGCTATAAGACGAGAAAGAAGAAGAATCCTACTTCAAAGTTCATTTTGAAGAGAATCAATTAAGGAGGAGTAGACAATGTCAAGAAGCGTTAAAAAAGGACCTTATGCCGAAGGTAGACTTATGGCAAGGATAGAGGCGATGAACGCTGCCGGCGAGAAGAAAGTCGTAAAGACCTGGTCGCGCGCGACAACGATATTCCCCCAGATGGTAGGACACACTATAGCGGTTTACGACGGAAGAAAGCACGTTCCCGTATACGTAACCGAAGATATGGTAGGCTGCAAGCTCGGCGAGTTTGCTCCCACCAGAACGTTCAAGGGACACGCGGCAAAGACCGCCAAGAAGTAAGGAGTTAAGTTATGGCAAGCAATATGAATAAAAAGGTTGAAAGAATTGCCGCCAATAAGGATAACCGTCCTTACGCAACGGCAAAGTATTTAAGACTTTCTCCCTACAAGGTAAGAACGGTGCTCGCACTTATCCGCGGCAAGTCGGTTGACGAAGCGGAAGCGATACTCACTTACTGCAACAAGGGCGGAAGCGACGAGGTTAAAAAAGTCCTTCTTTCCGCGGCTGCCAATGCAGAACACAACAAAGGAATGGACAGGAGCGATTTAATCGTAGCCGAGGCATTTGCGGACGGCGGTCCTCATTTAAAGAGAATGCAGCCCGTTTCCAAAGGCAGAGGCCACGCAATACTTAAAAGAACGAGCCACGTCACCGTAATACTTGACGCAAAGAAGGTATAAGGAGAAAGATTTATGGGACAGAAAGTTAATCCTCACGGTTTAAGAGTCGGCATAATCGCGCCCTGGGACACCCAGTGGTACGCAGACAAAAAGTCTTTTGCCGCAAATCTTAAAGAAGACAACGAAATCCGTACCTTTATAAAGAAGAAGTATTACGACGCAGCGATAAGCAAAATCACCGTCGTAAGAGCGGCTAACAAAGTCGAAGTCGGCATCTACACGGGCCGTCCCGGCGTGCTTATCGGAAAGGCGGGTTCCGAAATAGAAGTTATCAAAAAAGACCTTTCAAAGCTCACCAAGGGCAAGGCGATAATTATCAACGTAAGAAAGGTTGAAAAGATCGATCAGGACGCTCAGCTCGTTGCGGAAGCGGTTGCTTCCCAGCTTGAAAAGCGCGTATCTTACAGAAGAGCTGTTAAACAGCAGATTTCAAAGGTTGCCAAGACGGGCGTCAAGGGCGTCAAAATTACCGTAAGCGGAAGACTTGACGGCAGAGAAATCGCGGGCAGCGAAAGCTACCACGAGGGTTCTATTCCCCTTCAGACGTTACGCGCGGAAATAGATTACGGCTTTGCGGAAGCTCACACCACTTTCGGCGTGTTGGGCGTGAAGTGCTGGATTTACAAGGGCGAAGTTCTTGCCGGCGCTAAAAAGCTGATAATCTCCGACGGAGGCGAAGAATAATATGTTAATCCCTAAGAGAGTTAAAAGAAGAAAGCAGCACTGCGGAAAAATAAGAGGCAGAGCTCAGAAAGGCAACACGGTTGCTTACGGCGAGTACGGACTCGTTTCCGAAGAAATCGGCAGGATATCTTCAAACCAGATAGAGGCGGCGCGTATCGCGATGACCAGATTCATCAAGCGTGGCGGTAAAGTCTGGATAGATATATTCCCCCACAAGCCTATAACCAAG
Organism: Clostridia bacterium; assembly: GCA_029061495.1. Taxonomy (GTDB): domain Bacteria; phylum Bacillota; class Clostridia; order Christensenellales; family Borkfalkiaceae; genus Coproplasma. Next base: position 13,039 of record JAIDRX010000149.1, on the reverse strand, counting down.
CACCCCGCCGAATCCCGTATGGGTTCAGGTAAAGGCTCGGTTGAGTACTGGGTAGCTATCGTTAAGCCCGGCAGAGTAATGTTCGAAATGGCGGGCGTACCCGAGGACGTTGCAAGAGAAGCTATGCGTCTTGCAAGCCACAAGCTCCCCGTTAAGTGCAAGTTTGTCAAGAAAGAAGTTGAAGGCGGTGAAGCTAATGAAGGCTAACGAAATAGTTAATTTAAGCGACGAAGAACTCGACGCAAAGCTGAAAGAGCTTAAAACCGAGCTTTTCAATCTGCGTTTCCGCCACGCCGGCGGTCAGCTTGAAAACCCCATGTCGATAAACCTTGTTAAAAAGGATATCGCGCGCGTGAACACGGTTATCCGTGCAAGACAGTTAAAGGCGTAAGGAGGCAAGGAAATGGAAGAGAGAAACCTCAGAAAGGAAAGGGTCGGCATAGTAGTTTCGGATAAAATGGATAAGACGGTTATCGTTGCCGTTACCGAAAAAGCTAAGCACCCCCTCTATAAAAAGACTATTACGAGAACGACCCGCTTCAAGGCACACGACGAAAAGAACGAGTGCGGCGAGGGCGACACCGTAAGAATAGTTGAAACGCGTAAGTTGTCCAAGGACAAGAACTGGCGCGTTGCGGAAATCGTCGAGAAGGCTAAGTAATTTAAAATATAAAAACGTTATGATTGCGTTACCTGTGTGCAATGGAGAGCGGGGCTCTCACCCCGTTTATGTGTGCGCGGCGCAATCCTCTGCAAAACAGTTGTAAGTTCAAATTGAAGGAGTAAAATTTATGATACAACCTCAGACAAGGCTCAAAGCCGCAGACAACAGCGGCGCTAAAGAGCTTATGTGCATAAAGGTGTTGGGCGGCTCGTCGAGAAAGTTTGCCAACATCGGCGACGTTATCGTATGCTCTGTCAAGACTGCCGCTCCCGGCGGTGCCGTAAAGAAGGGCGAAGTAGTTAAGGCGGTAATCGTTCGCACCAGCAAAGGTATAAGACGTAACGACGGTACGTATATCAGATTCGATGAAAACGCAGCCGTAATAATCGGTAACAACCAGGAGCCGCGCGGCACGCGTATCTTCGGACCGATTGCAAGAGAACTCAGAGAGAAAAACTATATGAAGATTATCTCTCTCGCACCCGAAGTGCTTTAATTAAGGAGACAGTGCTATGAACGTAAAATTGAATGATAATGTATTGGTTATCACCGGTAAGTATGCGGGCAAGCAGGGCAAAGTAATTGCCACGTCTCCCAAGCACGGCAAGGTAACCGTCGAAGGCGTAAATATTCAGAAAAAGGCGCAGAAGGCAAGAAAGGCTAACGAAGTTTCCAAAATTGCCGAGAAAGAAGGCGCTATAGACGTTTCAAACGTAATGGTCGTTTGCCCTTCGTGCGATAAGGCTATCCGCGTTAAGTACAACGTAGAAGGCGAAAAGAAGCACAGGGTTTGCCCCAAGTGCGGCGCGGTGCTCGACAAGGCATACGGCGGCAAGGCGGCAAAGAACGCTAAGAAAGAAGAACCTAAAAAGCGCGTAAGAAAGCGCGCCAAGAAGGACGAAGCCGAAACTGCGGAAACGCAGGTACCCGTCGAAGCAGACGGCGATAAGGCAGAGTAAGGAGGTGCAACATGGCTGATAAGAAAGTTTACAAATCGAGAGTTTTGGAAAATTACGTAAAAGAAGTCGCACCCGCCCTTACTAAAAAATTCGGTTATAAAAACCCGATGCAGGTTCCCAAGCTTGATAAAATAGTTATAAGCTCGGGACTGGGCGACATAAAGGACAATGCAAAATCTATTCAGATTGCGCAGAACGAGCTGAAAACCATCACGGGTCAGCAGCCCATACAGTGCAAGGCTAAAAAGTCGGTCGCAAACTTCAAAGTGCGCGAGGGTATGACTATCGGCCTTAAAGTAACACTCCGCGGCAAGATGATGTACGACTTCTATGATAAGTTCGTATCCATCGCTCTTCCCAGAGTGCGCGACTTCCGCGGCGTTCCTTCGAACAGCTTCGACGGCAAGGGCAACTACTGCATGGGTATCAAAGAGCAGCTTATTTTCCCCGAAATCCAGTACGACCAGGTTGAGAAAATAAGAGGTATGGACATCTGCTTCGTTACCACCGCTAAGACGGATGAAGAAGCCAGAGAGCTTTTAAGGGCGATGGGTATGCCCTTCAAGAAGTAAGGAGAACGGTTTATGGCAAAGAAATCAATGATAAACAAGCAGCAAAGACCTGCTAAATACTCCACAAGGGCGTATACGAGATGTTCGATTTGCGGAAGACCGCACGCGGTTCTCAAAAAGTACGGAGTTTGCCGTATATGCTTCCGTAACCTTGCTTATAAGGGACAGATCCCCGGCGTCAAGAAATCGAGTTGGTAAGAGAGAGGTAAGAAGTAATGACAGATCCTATAGCAGATATGCTCACTCGCATCAGAAATGCGATAATGGTTAATAAAGACACGGTTGAGGTTCCCTCATCCAATATGAAGAAGGCTATCGCCGATATCATGCTTAAAGAAGGATATATTTCCGACGTTAAGCAGGTTGAGGACGGACACGAGGGCAAGCTTTTAATCACGCTTAAATACGTAGGTAAAAACCGTTCGGTTATAAACGGACTTAAAAGGGTATCGAAACCCGGTTTAAGAACTTACGCCGGCGTTGAAAATATGCCCAAGGTTCTCAACGGTCTGGGTATAGCGGTGCTTTCCACCAACAAAGGAATAATGACGGACAGGCAGGCAAAAGCCGCAAACGTAGGCGGCGAAGTGCTTTGCTACATCTGGTAAGGAGGTAAGTTTACATGTCAAGAATAGGTAAATTACCCGTTGCAATCCCCGCAGGCGTAACCGTAACTTACGAAAACGGCTTAGTTACCGTTAAAGGAGCTAAGGGCACGCTCACCCAGCAGATTACGGGAGATATAGATATCAAAGTCGAAGGCGCAGAGGCTCACGTCGTTAAGACTGGCGAAAGCGCTGACGCAAACGCAAAACACGGACTTTACCGCGCGCTTCTCCACAACATGGTTGTAGGCGTAACGGAAGGTTATAAAAAGTCTTTAAAGGTCAACGGCGTCGGCTGGAAGGTCGCAAAACAGGGCAACAAGCTCGTTATGAACGTAGGCTTTTCGCACCCCGTAGACTTCGCGGAACCCGCAGGCGTTAAGCTCGAGTGCCCCTCCCCCAACGAAATCGTTGTATCGGGCATCGACAAGACCTTAGTAGGTCAGGTTGCCGCGGATATCCGCAAAATAAGAATCCCCGAACCCTATCACGGCTACGGCATCGCTTACAGCGACGAAGTAATCGAGCGCAAGGAAGGCAAGACGGGAGGCAAGGGCAAGAAGTAATTTCGCGTTTAAACGCGAAGGATTTACCGCTTTTATGCGGTTAATTGCTCGGAGGTTTATTATGATTAATAAGATAGATAAAAACAAGGAAAGGCAGCGCCGCCACGACAGAGTAAGGAAAAAGATCAAGGGCACGGCGGAAACACCCCGTATGTGCGTGTACAGAAGCCTTAACCACATCTACGTTCAGTTAATAGACGACGTTAAGGGAGTAACCCTTTGCTCGGCTTCCACTATGGAAAAGGACGTAAAAGCGGCTATAAAGGATATGACCAAGACCGAGGCTGCCAAAGCAGTAGGTAAAAAGGCTGCCGAGAAGGCTGCCGCAAAGGGCATAAAGGAAGTCGTTTTCGACAGAGGCGGTTACCTTTACACGGGTCGTGTTCAGGCAGTGGCGGACGGCGCAAGAGAAGCCGGACTCAATTTCTAAGGAGCTTATTATGGAAGAAAAGAAAGAAAGACCTGCAAGAAGAGATCAGAGACGTAGGCAGGAAGACGACGGCTTAGTTAAAAAGCTCATTCAGGTAAACAGGGTAACCAAGACCGTAAAGGGCGGCAGAAATATGAGGTTTGCGGCTCTCGTGGTTGTCGGCGACGGCAAGGGCTCGGTTGGCTACGGAATGGGTAAATCGAAAGAAGTTCCCGAAGCTATCGAAAAGGCTACCGCGCAGGCTAAAAAGAATATGCGCCTTGTATGCCTTCAGGGTACTTCCATTCCCCACACCGTTCTGGGCGTGTTCGGCAGAGGCTCCGTACTTATGATGCCCGCTGCGGAAGGTACCGGCGTTATCGCGGGCGGCCCCGTCCGTGCGGTTATGGAAGCGGCAGGCGTTAAGGACGTAAGAACGAAGTCCCACGGCACTTCCAACCCCATCAACTGCGTAAAAGCGGCAATCTGCGGCTTGTTCGACCTTATGTCCCCCGAAGACGTGGCTAAGGCGCGCGGCAAGAGCGTGGAAGAATTATCACTTTAACGGAGGTCTGTAAATGGTTAAGGTAACGTTAGTCAAAAGCGCTTCAAACGAAACGAAGACGGTTAAAAACACCGTTGCGGCGCTCGGACTTAAAAAGATAGGACAAAACAAGACCTTTGAAGAAACTCCCGCAAACATGGGACAGATTAAAAAGGTCGGCTACCTTTTAAAGGTAGAAAAGGTTTAATTTACGCCGGACGGCGGACGGATTTTTCCGTTTTTAAACGTATTTTGCGTAAGGAGCAATTATGAGAGTTGATACATTATCGCCCGCAGAGGGCGCAACAACCCGCGTTAAAAGACTTGGCAGAGGTATAGGTTCCGGCCACGGCAAAACCTCCTGTAAAGGTCATAAGGGTCAGTGGGCAAGGTCAGGCGGCGGCGTCCGTCCCGGCTTCGAAGGCGGTCAGATGCCTCTTGCAAGACGTATCCCCAAGCGCGGCTTCCATAACAAATGGGCTACCGACTACACTATCGTAAATCTCAGCCAGCTTGAAAAGCTTCCCAAGGGAACGGTTGTTGACTTTGAATACGTTTCGAAGAACAGCCTTGCAAAGGAAGTTAAAAACTCAGCGGGACTTAAAGTTTTGGGCAAAGGCGAATTAAAAGTCGCACTTACCGTAAAGGCTAGAAAGTTCTCCGAAAGCGCTAAGGCGGCTATTGAGAAAGCCGGCGGCAAAGCTGAAGTAGTAGAGTAATTAAAATAATTAACGGCGCAAGCAAAAACGACGCTTTTTGCTTAGCGCACCCGATTTGCGAAAGCTTTCGCCTCGGCGGGGTGAATTTGCGCAATTATATATCGGTGTGCGCTTAATATTGCGCAAAGAGGGCGAGTAGCCCTCAAATCACGGCAGATAAACGCCGCAGAATAGGCGGTTATTTGCGTGAGGAGAATATTATATGTTTGAAACAATAAAAAATTGTTTTAAGGTAAAGGAAATAAGAAAGAAGATTTTTATAACCCTTCTTCTTTTGCTTATTTTCAGACTTGGGTGCTATATACCCGTACCGGGAATAAATGTTGCCACGTTTAAGGACTATATGACAAGCGGCAACTATTCTTTCCTTGAAATAATGTCCGGTATTACGGGCGGCTCGCTTGAAACCGCAACTTTGTTTGCGCTCGGCATAAGCCCCTATATCAACGCGTCGATTATTCTGCAGCTTTTAACGGTGGGCATACCCGCGTTAGAGCGTCTCTCCAAGCAGGGTGAGGAAGGCAGAAAGAAAATCGCGCAGATAACCAGATACGTTACCATTTTGCTTGCGATAGCTCAGGCTATCGGTATCATTGTAAACTTTGCTTTAAGAGCGACTGATGATGCTGGTAATCTTGCAATTAAGTTAGCTGTTTTTGGGTGCTTTGAGGGTAGCCCTGTTAGTGCTACGGCAGCGAAATGGATGGGAGGTATTTTCCTCACCGTCGTATACACTGCGGGCGCTATGCTCGTTATGTGGATAGGCGAAAGAATTACCGAACACGGCATTTCAAACGGTATATCGCTTATAATTTTCGTCGGTATCGTTTCAACCGCAGGTCTTACTATCGTCGATAAGTTTAAAGACGTATTTGGCGGACATCCTTCCGTTTTGTGGGAGCTGTTGGGCTTCGCAATACTGACTATACTCGAGTTTACCGCAATAGTTGCCGTAGACCTGTCGGAAAGACGAATCCCCGTCCAGTACGCAAAGCAGGTCAAGGGCAGGAGAATGTACGGCGGACAGTCGTCGGTTATTCCCATTAAAATTTCTGGGTCGGGCGTTATGCCTTTGATATTCGCGTTCGCGCTTATATCCTTCCCTCAGATGATAATAAGTTTGTTTGCTCCTCAAAGCAAGGCAAACACCAACATCACAAACTGGTTCTCGGGTTCGTCGCCCTACTGGTACGGTCAGCTTATCTATATGGTCGTACTGTGCGTATTGATATTTGCGTTCGCGTTCTTCTATGCGTCGATGCAGTTCAACCCCGAGGACGTTTCAAAGACCATTCAGCAGAACGGCGGCTTTATACAGGGTATTCGTCCGGGTAGACCTACGGCGGATTACCTCAAAAAGATTTCAAACAGAATTACCTTGTTCGGCGCAATTTATCTGACTATCGTTGCGTTTATTCCTTCGATTCTGTCAATGATAGTTGCAAGCTTGAACCTCGGAACGGACACCGCGTTACTTTCGGTATTCTCCACGACGGGTATTCTGATCGTCGTATCGGTTGCGCTTGAACTCGATAAGCAGTTGCAGTCGCAGTTGATGATGAAGAATTATAAGGGCTTCCTTAAATAATTAAAACGCATATAAGCATCGCATTGCGGCGTTGCGCTCCGTGCCGCCTCAATCACGTACGTCCGTGTACGCTCATTCGGCGGTACTCGCGCGCCTTGCACTGCTTGCTTCTCTGTGTTTTAGGTATACTGATAATTTTATGAGGTGGCGGAATGAACATAATTTTACTCGGTGCGCCGGGGGCAGGTAAAGGCACTCAGGCAAGCAGGATAGAGCAAAAGTATTCTCTCGTGCATATTTCCACGGGCGATATATTCCGCGCCAATATAAAGGGCGGTACACCCATCGGCAAGGTTGCAAAGTCGTACATCGACGCGGGCAAACTCGTCCCCGACGAAGTTACCTGCGAAATCGTAAAGGACAGACTTGCTTCTCCCGATATAAAGGGCGGATACATGCTTGACGGTTTCCCCCGCAACCTGTTTCAGGCGGCGGAGCTGGATAAATTCGCAAAGGTAGATTTGTGCCTTAACCTCGAAGTAGATACTTCGCTTTTAATGGACAGAATCTGCGGCAGGCGCGTTTGTTCCTGCGGAGAGAGCTACCACGTTTCAACCTTAAACGGCGCGACGACTTGCGCAAAGTGCGGCAAAGAGCTGTACCAACGCGCGGACGACAACCCCGAAACGGTGGGCGCAAGGCTTGAAACTTACGAAAAGCAGACCGCACCCCTTATTGACTACTACGCAAAACAGGGCAAGCTTAAAACCGTCGTTTGCGGAAACAAAACTCCCGACGAAGTGTTTGCAGCCGTTTGCGAAATACTTGATTAAGCGAAACGTTTAAGTTTGATTAGCGGTGAGTTTGTTAACCGCCAAAGTAGTTAAGATACATTGGTTAAGCGGAACGCTTATGATTACTGTTAAAAACGAAAAAGAAATAGAACTGATGCGCGAAAGCTGCCGTATCGTCAAGGAAACGCTTGAATTCGTAGGTAAAAATATCCGCGCGGGTATGACCACAAAAGAGGTGGACGAACTCGTTTACAGATATATAACCTCCTGCGGCGCGTATCCTTCCGAGCTGGGCTACGAGGGCTACCCCGCAAGCTCGTGCGTGTCGGTAAACGAAGTGGTTGTTCACGGCATACCGTCAGACAGAATTATTCTCGACGGCGACATAGTAAGCGTGGACATCACCGCTGAAAAGAACGGCTTCCACGGCGACGCTTGCAGAACATTTTTAATCGGCAACGTTTCCGAGGAAAGAAAGAGACTTGTCAAAGTTACCGAAGAGTGTTTCTTTAAGGCGATAGAAGGTTTGCAGGCAGGCGTTCCACTGTATGATATAGGTTACGCGGTGCAGACCCACGCCGAGGCGAACGGCTACAGCGTAGTCCGCGCGCTGACGGGACACGGAATCGGCAGAAGCATGCACGAGGACCCCTCTGTTCCCAACTACGGGAAAAAGGGCACGGGCATGCGGCTGAAAGCGGGCATGACTATTTGCATCGAACCTATGATAAACGCGGGAACCTACAAAGTGGATTTTGACCGCGCGGACGGCTGGACGGTGAGAACGGCGGACGGAAAGTGCGCGGCTCATTACGAAAACACCGTGCTTATCAAAGAGGACGGAGTAGAAATTTTAACTCTGTAAAAGAGGTTGAAATGAAAGTTAAGACCCCTGCCATCGGCGGAATTTGTCAAAGCACGCAGGGCAGAGATAAAGGTAAATATTACCTCATTAAGGCTATATATACCGACGGCACCGTGGGCGTGGTTGACGGAAACTTCAAAAAGCTTGTTTCCCCCAAAAGGAAGAATTTAAAACATTTGCACCTTTTGCCCGAGAAAGCCGAAGTGATCGCGGCGAAGCTCGAAGAAGGCAGACAGGTGTTCGATACCGAAGTTTATTCTGCGCTGAAAACTTACAATAATCCGCAGCTGAACAATACGGAAGACGGTAAAGAATAAAAACGCATTGCGCACTTGCGCGTGTATAGGAGTTATATGTCTAAAAACGACGTTATCGAAGCGGAAGGCAAGGTAATAGAGTGCCTGCCTAACGCAAACTTCAAAGTTAAGCTGTCTAACGGCTACGTCATTACCGCTTACATTTCCGGTAAGTTGAGAATGAACTATATCAGGATAATAGAGGGCGACAGCGTTAAGCTTGAAATGAGCCCCTACGACCTGACTAAGGGCAGGATAACCTGGCGAAGCAAAAACTAAGGTCAAAACGCAGCCGAAACGGCTTTCGGCGGTCAGCGTTTTAACCGTTAAACATTATAAATAAATAAATATAAAATATTTACGCCGAGAAAACGCAAGGCGGAATTTACTTCCACCGTTAAGCGTTTTCACGACAAAAACAAAAATCACGGCAAAGATTTTGCGAAGCAAAAGATTTGCGTGAGGGGAGATATTTATGAAAGTAAGACCTTCAGTAAAGCCGATGTGCGATAAGTGCAAAGTCATTAAAAGAAACGGCAAAGTAATGATTATATGCTCGAAGAATAAGAGCCATAAGCAGCGCCAGGGATAAAAACACATCTGTACGGCGCAATACTTCGTCGCGCTTGCGTTTTGTTTCGGTTGTGTACGTGTCTGTGTACACGCCCTTCAACAAAGCCGCGCGCTCCTTGTCTTGCTTGTACATCTGCATTTTTATTCGCTTACAACGGCGATTTATAGTTTGACGAGAAGTAAGCTTGATTTGCGATAAAGCAATTAAGATACGTCGTTAAGGTAAGCTTAAAAATAATTTCGTTTGCGCTGCGCCGCCGACATTCCAAATTCAAAGGCGGAAGGCGTATTCGGTTGACATACAGAAAAACACCAAAATTTTAACGGAGGAATTAAATCGTATGGCACGTATTGCCGGTGTAGATTTACCCAGAGAAAAGAGGATTGAGATAGGACTCACCTACATTTACGGTATCGGTTTAAAGACGTCCCAGAAAATTCTCGCCGCAACGGGCGTAGACCCCGACACGAGAGTTAAGGATCTGGACGAGACGACCGTATCCAAACTGAGAGAATATATCGACCACAACTACAGGGTCGAGGGCGAACTTAGAAGTGAAGTTTCGCTCAACATCAAAAGACTTATGGAAATAGGATGCTATCGCGGCATCCGCCACAGAAAGGGCTTGCCCGTTCGCGGTCAGTCCACTAAAACCAACGCGAGGACGAGGAAAGGTCCCCGCCGCACGGTAGCAAAGAAAAAGGGCGCGAAGTAAGGGAGGATAGTATGGCAGCAACAACTACTAAAAAGCAGACTACGAGAAAACGCAGAGAGCTTAAAAAGGTTGATAAAGGTCAGGTACACATTCAGTCCACTTTTAACAACACGCTTATAACAGTTACCGATTTACAGGGCAACGTACTTTCATGGTCAAGCGCGGGCAGCCTCAACTTCAAAGGTTCGAGAAAGGGAACTCCCTTCGCTGCACAGATGGCTTGCGAAACGGCTGTTAAAGCCGCAAAAGAACACGGACTTCGTTCCGTAGAAGTTTACGTTAAGGGCCCCGGCGCGGGCAGAGAATCCGCAATAAGAGCGATAGGCGCTTGCGACGTTGAAATCACGCTGATTTCCGACGTTTCGCCCATCCCCCACAACGGTTGCAGACCGCCTAAGCGTCGCAGAGTATAATCGGAGGTAGATAGAATAATATGGCAACTTACAGAGAAGCGAAATGCCGTCTTTGCAGAAGAGAAGGCGGAAAGCTGTTTTTAAAGGGCGACAAGTGCTATAACGGCAAGTGCCCGTTTGAAAAAAGACCCACCCCTCCCGGTCAGCACGGCCTGGGCAGGAAAAAGGTTTCCGAATACGGTCAGCAGTTAAGAGAAAAGCAGAAGGTTAAGCGTATTTACGGCGTGCAGGAAGGTCAGTTCCGCGCTTACTATGAGAAGGCGGACAGAATGAAGGGCATCACCGGTGAAAACATGCTTTCCCTCTTAGAGCGCAGACTTGACAACGTTATCTACCGTATGGGCATCGGCGGAAGCCGCGCCCAGGCAAGACAGCTTGTCAACCACGGACATTTTCTCGTTAACGGCAAAAAGGTAAACATTCCCTCGTACATCATTAAAACGGGCGACGTTATCACCGTTAAAGAAAGCAAAACCTCAAATAAGTATTTTGAAGCGATAAAGGCCATGAAGGTTGGCGTTATGCCTAAGTGGCTTGAATTCAACCCCGAAAAGCTGGAAGGAAAAATTTTATCGCTTCCCGCAAGAGAGGATATCGACAGCCAGATTTCCGAACACATGATTGTCGAGTTGTACTCCAAGTAACAACCCTAATTAGGAGGTAGCAATATGATAGAAATGGATATGCCCAAAATCGAAGTTGAGGAAAGCGAGGACCAGTCGTATGCGAGGGTCGTTGTAGAACCGCTTGAAAAGGGCTTCGGTCTTACGATAGGCAACTGCCTCAGGAGAATACTGTTATCCGCACTCCCCGGAGCTGCGGCGCAGGGCATAAGGTTTCTTGACGGCAGCGTCAAGCACGAGTTTTCGGCTGTCGCAGGCGTCAAGGAAGACGTAACGGAAATCATTCTCAATTTAAAGACGCTTGCAATTAAGACCAAAATTACCGACAAGGATTACGTAAAGGTAGTTCACCTTTATAAGGTAGGTCCTTGCGAAGTAAAGGCAAGCGATATAACCGAGGACGCCGAAATTGAAATAATCAACGGCGACCAGCACATTTGCACAATAGACGAGGGCGGTAAGCTTGACGTGGAAATTACTATAGGCCGCGGCAGGGGCTACAAGGGCGCAGACCATACCCGTACCGAACTTATAGACTATATCCCCATCGACTCCATCTATACCCCCGTTAAAAAGGTAAACTATTCCGTTGAAAACACCAGAGTCGGTCAGAACACCGACTACGACAAGCTTACGCTTGAAGTGTGGACCAACGGCGCATTCAGCGCGAAAGAGATAGTTTCTTTGGCGGCAAAGATAATGCAGGACCACATAACTCTGTTTGTCGACCTTTCCGAAAGTATTAAGGGAATGGACATTCTCGTTAAAAACGAGGACGACAAGCAACAGAAGATACTCGCTATGGCAATCGAGGAGATGGACCTTTCAGTCCGCTCTTACAACTGCTTAAAGCGTGCCAACATACACACCGTAGAGGATTTGACCAGAAAGACGGAAGACGAAATGCTGAAGGTGAGAAATCTCGGCAGAAAGTCTTTGGACGAGGTTATTTTAAAACTTCAATCCTACGGACTGACACTTTCGGACAAGGAGGATTAATTTATGCCCGGCAAATTAGGAAAAACGGCGGAACAAAGACAGGCTATGCTCCGTAATCAGGCGTCCGAGCTTTTGTGGTACGGAAAAATTACCACTACCGAGGCGAGGGCTAAGGCGCTTCAGCCTTACGTTGAAAAAATTATAACCAAGGCTATAAAGGTCTACGACGATAACGTTGAAACTTCGACCGTCCAGAAGGACAAAAAGGGCAAGGAAGTTACCGTTAAGGGAGTTAAGGACAGCCCCAAAAAGCTTGCGGCTCGCCGTGCTATCATGGCAAAGCTGAGAGATTTGCAGGAAGTTAAGGGTTTCAGCGAAAAGAAGTCCGACTTCAAGAAGAGAACGGCTGATATCAGACACCCTCTTATGGAGAAGCTGTTTAACGAAATCGCTCCCAAGTACGCTCAGCGCGCGGAAGAACTCGGACAGGGCGGCGGATATACCCGCATTTACCTGCTCGGCACCCGTCGCGGCGACGGCGCAGAGGAAGCTATTATCGAGCTTGTTTAATAAGCGTTTATACAAAGACCCCAGAAACTCAAATCAAACTGTTAAAGCAGCGGCTAATTTCAGCCGCTGCTTTTTTGTGTTGAAAATTTTAATTGTTGAGGTTATCTTCTAAAAAGTTTTTAATAACGCTGATATTGGTTATAGCGTCGGCTAAGCTGTTTATAACCATTGCTTGCCTAACTTTGGGCTTGCGGGATTTGGGCTCCCAGTAGTCGCAGGTAAATTTTTTATTTACGGTCTCGCGGCGTACGGAACAGTTACCGCAGTCTGTCCTTAAATAGCAGCAGTACGCCTTTTCAAAATAAGCCGTAAAGTGCCCGCACTTACAACATTGTTTTTCCATAATACACCTCACAACAATATATGGTCAAAATGACTATAATAATTATAGTGGTCAATATGACTACTGTCAAGTCATTTTGACTATTAATTGATATAATATTATTGAGGTAAATTATGAAGTCCCTTAACAGTGCTGAAATTTTTGGCAAACGCCTAAAAGCAATAAGAGAGGAAAAGCAATGTTCGCAAAAGCAAATTGCCGAAAAATTGGGTCTTGCCGTAAGCACGTATGCAAATTGGGAGCAGGGTAGGCGAGAGCCAAGTCTTTACGATATTTATAATATCATTGAAGTTTTAGAGCTAGATGCAAATGAATTATTTAATATTTCAAAATAGTAAACG
>JAIDRX010000148.1 GCA_029061495.1 Clostridia bacterium | reverse complement strand
CTCCTCGTCCTCTGCCTTAAATTTGTTTAACAAAGTTTTAAGCAAATTTGAAAGAGAATTAATACCGTCGGATGAAACCGTACTTATGTAGGGATAAAAACCCTCTACTACTTGTTTAATTTGCGGCAAAGCTTCATTTAAAGCATTTAATGCCGCGGTAATATCTTCAATTTTCGAAGCCTGATTCAGTGCCGAAACTTTGAGGCTTAAATTGTCGGCACAGCCTGACAATGCAGAAAGCGTATCCGTATCAATAGCCGCAACCTCATTTATTGCGTTTGAAAAATCCGTAACATTATCAGGTAAATCAAACAAACCTTTATTGCTATCGTTATTTTCTATCAAAGCAAGTGCAGCTTCAACTTCGTCTTTGACCCTTATCAATACCCCGCTTTCGGATAATTGTGTTAAGTAGGGCGCCAACAAGGCAACATCATTTTTAAGTACATCACCGGAAAGATATGCATAAGCCGCATTCAAATTGTTGCGCGGCGAAATTAAATTGCTTTGCGCCGCGACAAAACTTTTATACTCGCTGGTTGTCTGTTCACCCGTTTTGAAATGCTGTTGCGGTTCCGTTACGAGTACTATAACAGGGTGAACTGTATTGTAAACCTCTTCAGACTCGTTTGAATAAATCAAATGCAACGGCGAAAGCCAGAAGAGAAAAACTATCCCCAAAGCAAGCGGAACGAGAACGTTAAACACAACTTTTACTATTCCGCGTTTGTAATAGCCCAGATAAAAACTACCCGCGCCGAAAAGCCCCAAAAGTGCCGACAAAAGCACAGTTAAAAAACAGCTTTTAGTCTTTACCGCTTCTACTGCCGAATATTTTTCGTCCGGAACGCTGTCAAGCCGTTGCTTGACCTCGTCTAACTGAGCGGACGAAATCTCTTTTTGAAATTTTTCCGCTATATTTTCAATTTTTTCGTTAGTCATAACCCCTCCCTATCAAATATGATTAGATTTTCTAATCATACAAGCATTATAAGACTAAATAACTTAATCTGTCAAGTAGTTGTGATTAAGGTTTCTGATTATATTCTTAATTAAATGTAAATATAGAGGTAATGATGATTAGGTTATTTGAATTAAGGACGGAAAAA
>JAIDRX010000147.1 GCA_029061495.1 Clostridia bacterium | reverse complement strand
CAACGATATTATAATTACAAAGCTTTTCGACTTCCTCAAGGCGAATAACGAAATGTATACTGAAGAGGATAAACCCGCTAAAAAACCCGCAGCTAAGAAAAAAGCTGAATAAAATTTTTAAGGAGTAAAAAATGGAACGTAACGCATTAGTGCCTTACATCGTAGAGCAGACTTCCCGCGGGGAGCGTTCGTACGACATTTACAGCCGCCTTTTGGAGGACAGAATTATTTTCCTCAGCGGCGAGATAGACGACGCGGTAGCAAACACCGTTGTTGCCCAGCTTATCTACCTTGAAGCAAAAGACCCCCAGAAGGATATTTCACTTTATATAAACAGCCCCGGCGGCTCGGTTTCGGCAGGGTTTGCAATTTACGATACTATGAACTACATCAAGCCCGACGTGTCCACTATCTGTATCGGCATGGCGGCTTCGATGGGCGCGTTCCTTTTATCCAGCGGAGCAAAGGGTAAGAGATACGCCCTTCCCAACAGCGAAATTATGATTCACCAGCCCCTCGGCGGCGCTCAGGGACAGGCGAGCGACATAAAAATCGCTGCGGAGCACATATTAAGAACCAAACAGAAGTTAAACTCAATACTTGCGCAAAACTCGGGTAAACCCCTTTCCGAGATAGAGCGCGACACCGACAGAGACAACTATTTGTCGGCTCAGCAGGCGCAGGAGTACGGGTTAATCGACAAAGTGTTCTATAAGCGTTAAATAAAAGCACATATTTATTAATAATAATCGGAGTTTAGTTTGAAAGAAAAGAAATTTTGTTCGTTTTGCGGAAAAACCGAAGATAAAGTAAAGCGTTTAATCAGCGGACAGAACGGCGCTTGCATTTGCGACGAGTGCATTGAAATTTGCGGAGATATGGTAAAGGACCTCGATATTACGGGGCTCGAGCCCGTTCCCCTCAAAAAGCCCGCTGAGATAAAGGAAGAGCTTGACAAATATATCGTAGGTCAGCACGAGGCGAAAAAGGTGCTTTCGGTTGCAGTTTACAACCACTACAAGCGCATAAACAACCTTGCAAAAGGTACTGCGGACGGCGACGTTGAAATCGAAAAAAGTAACATTCTTTTATTGGGTCCTACGGGCTGCGGAAAGACCTTGCTTGCCCGCACGCTTGCAAAAATTTTGAACGTGCCTTTCGCATCTTCCGACGCGACCACTTTGACCGAAGCGGGCTATGTCGGCGAGGACGTTGAAAACATTCTTTTAAAACTTATACAAAACGCGGACTACGATATCGAGAAGGCTCAGCGCGGCATAATTTATATCGATGAGATAGACATAATTGCAAGATAGAGCGATAACGTTTCTATTACGCGCGACGTTT
>JAIDRX010000146.1 GCA_029061495.1 Clostridia bacterium | reverse complement strand
GTATATTGAGGTTTTTGTGCCCGATATTAACATAATTGACAGGACGGGGTAATTTTTATCCTATCGGGAGTATGTTTTGGAAAAGATTGGCATTATAGATTTAGGCTCGAATTCGGCAAGACTTGTTATCGTTAATCTGTTCGCGGACGGCTATTTTATGGTCGTCGACGAGTTGAAAGAAAGCGTCCGCTTAGGTCAGGATATGGAGCGCGACGGTTTTTTGAAACCCCAGCGCGTAGCCGAAACAATTAAAACTTTGAAAATGTTCCGCAAGCTCTGCGACGCAAGCGGCGTAACGCGTATAATCGCGGTTGCGACCGCGGCGGTCCGCCGTGCAAAAAACCAGCGCAGTTTCTTAGACGAAATCCAGGCAACCTGCGGAATTAAAATACGAGTACTCTCCGCCGAGGAAGAGGCGGTATACGTTTACCGCGGCGTAATAAACACCATGGACGTGCCTAAGGGAATTATTCTCGAAATAGGCGGCGGCTCAACAAAGCTCGTTTACTATAACCGCAGAAACATTTTAAATTATACGACTTTCCCTTTCGGTGCGGTAACTCTTACGGGACTTTTTTCCGAGGACGGCTTAAAGCCCGAAGAGCAGGCGAAAAAGATAGAAGAGTTCTTTACCGAGCAGATTAAAAAGGTAGAGTGGATAAACGAGGTGGATCCCGACGTTCAGATGATAGGCGTCGGCGGGTCGTTCAGAAACTTATTTAAGATTAACAAGATGGTTCATAAGTACCCCTTAGACACCGTGCATAACTACACGATGCTTACAGAGGACTTTTTGCCCGTCTACGATATGATTAAGGTTTTGGACCTCGACAAAAAGAAAAAGATAAAGGGTCTTTCCGCAGAACGCGCGGATATACTTCCCGCGGCGCTTGCGATAATAAAATCCTTTGTGTCGTATTTTAATCTGGATCACTTCATTATGTCGGGCGCGGGCTTGAGAGAGGGCATAATGTTCAACCAGTCTTTGCCCATTACGGAAGAAAAGCCCATCTCCGACGTTTTGAATTACTCGCTTACGACGCTTGTAAAATATTACGACTGCGACGAAAAGCACGTCGAACACGTCGTAAATTTAAGCATACAGCTCTTTAAGCAGTTAAGGGTTCTGCACAAGTTTCCCAGGCAGTATTTAAGAGTGTTAAAGGTTGCTGCAACGTTGCACGACTGCGGTATGCGCATCAAATACTACAACCACCAGCGCCACAGCTGTTATATGATTTTAAACTCTACCTTGTACGGCCTTTCCCACAGGGATATAGTTCTCGCCGCGTTCACCGCGTGCTGCCATAAGAAGGAAGATATCAACGCTTACGACTGGGCACGCTACCGCGACCTTTTAAACGAGGACGATATCGAAATTGTAAAACGCCTCGGCGTAATGCTGAGAATTGCCGAAAGTCTGGACAGGTCTATGTCGGGTACAGTCAAGTCTATCAACTGCGATATTTTAGGCGACTCGGTAATTATGAAGACCGAAGTGGACGGAGACGCATCGCTTGAAATCCGCGACGCTCTCGCGGCGAGTGCGGAATTCAGAAAGTCCTTCCACAAAAATCTTGAAATACTATAACTTTCACAAAAATTTACAGCTGTTCTGCGCTGTAAATTTTTCGTGATTTTAGGGCGTTGCCCTTTTTGCGCAAATATTTAAGGGCAAACAATAATATAATTTGCGCAAATTCACCTACCGAGGTGCAAGTTTGCACAAATCGGGTTGTGCGTCGGAGGGAAACCCTCCTTGCACCGTAAAATCTAAAAACTATGCCGCGCATAAAGCGGCATTAAAACTTTACATATGAGTTACGTTCTTGCAAGCGCGTCGCCGAGGAGAAGGGAGCTGTTGACGCAGATAATCCCCGACTTCGAGGTTATCCCCGCAACTGAGGCTGAAAAAGTAAATATATCGCTCTTCCCCGAAAAGATGGCTTGCGCTCTTGCGGAAAGTAAGTGCGACGAGGTGTTTAAAAGCCGCCCCGATAAAACCGTTATCGGCTGCGATACTATAGTCGTGTACGAGGGCGAAATACTCGGCAAGCCCAAGGACAGGGACGACGCAACTAAGACCTTGAAAAGACTTTCGGGTAAAACGCATTACGTTATAACGGGCGTGTGCGTGCAGAACAAATATAAAAAGGTAGTTGACTTCGACAAGACCGAAGTCAAGTTCAACCAATTATCCGACGACTTTATTAAAATTTACGTTGACGGCGGTTCGCCCCTCGATAAGGCGGGCAGCTACGGAATACAGGACGGCGGACTGGTAAAAGAATATTTCGGCAGTTATACGAACGTAGTAGGGCTGCCCGTAACGCTGGTTAAAAAATTGCTTGAAGAGGTACTTATAGGATGAAAAGACTTGCAATCGATTTAGGTTCGGGAGTAACCAAAATATATATGCCCGGATGCGGCGTCGTTTTAATGGAAGCGACGTGCATCGCTGTAGAGGAGTACGAGGACAGGGGCGAAAAGAAGCTTAATATCAAAGCCTTCGGCGATAAGGCGCGCGCGCTTTCCGGCAGGGCGGCAGTTAATACGCACATTGTAAATCCCGTCGTTGAGGGAGATATCGTGCACGAAAATCTTGCGGCTTGCCTTTTAGAGTACTTCTTGGAAAAGGTTGAAATTACCCGCCGCCGCGCAAAGCATACCGAAGTTATGTTCATTCTCCCTTGCGGAAGCAAGCCCGAGTTAAAAGAAAAATATCAGCGCATTGCAGACGACTGCGGAATTCTTATGACGTACTTTACTTCGGCGCCCTTTGCCGCTGTACTCGGTCATAACGTGCCTATAAGTGAAAGCACGCCTATGTTCTGCCTCGATATCGGTTACGGTATAACCAATATCGCCGCACTCTCGCAGGACGGAATTATCGCGGGCATCAACGTAAATTTAGGTGGCGGAAATATTGATGTGCATATAATAGACGAGCTTGCCGAAAACGATAACTTTAAAATAGGCGCGCTCACGGCGGAAAGGCTTAAAAACACGGTAGGAAGCTTACTTGACGACGACAACAAATTAACCGTTGCGGACGGCAGAGAGGTTTCAAGCGGAGTTCCCGCGTCGCTTGCGGTAAACTCGTCAAAGCTTTACGACATTATAGTAACATACGTTGATAAAATTTTAGAATACGTTACGGCGGTTATATCAAAGCTCCCCGCGGAGGTCTCCTCAAGCATTATGCGCGGAGGGGTGTACCTTTCGGGCGGACTTATCAAAATGGACGGACTTGCGGAGTATATCGAAAGCAAATTGAATATCCCCGTAAACCTTCCCGAAGAGCCTCAGCTTGCCGCGGTTATCGGTGCGGGTACTATACTCACCAACGACAGCCTTTGGGAAAGGCTTGCAACCGTAGTTTAAAATTAAACTCGGCGCGATTTTTTCGCGCCAAGTATTTTTACATTATAAAATTAACGCGGGTCAATTTGACCCGCGTTTTTAAGTTAATCAAAAATAAAGGAAAGTATGTTCAAAAGTAAAAAAGGAATATTGGTTGCTGTCCCCAATATGTGGGAAGTCAAGTTCCTCTATTTTAAGTCGGTCAATCATTTCCGCGACTTCTTCGTTGGTGGGGTTGTACCAAGATTCGCCGGCGTAACCAAGTACGTGCTGACCGTGCATATATAAAACGTATTCGTCCGTAAAGCCCTTATCTTCTTTATAAGGTATTGACCTAAAGTCATACATAAAGTTTTGGAATACAACTCTGACAGAAACGCTTTCTTTTCCTGCACTTATAATCAAATCGCGGGTATAATCGATAAGAGGAAAAACACTTTCGCCGTTGTTTTCAAAATTATAAGGGTTGTCTTTTATCAGCGGTATCGTTTCATTAATTTTATCTATAATTTTTTTGTGTGCGGCCGAAAGAGGACCGTCGTTTTTGAGAATTAATTTTTTACCGTGATTGCCAAAATTTAATTTTTTATCTGATTTATAAATTTCGTATTCCTCCGCGAAAATAGTTGCAACTTCTTCTGCCATAGGCAAAATTTTTTCAACGTAATCTTCACGGCATTCATATTTACGCTCGCTTTTTAAAAAGTTGTAATATTTTTTATAATTTTCTCCGAATTCCGAAAATTCTTCCAATGCTACGCTGCTTTCCTGAACGAGATATTGTGACTTTATCCCGCTGTTTTGGATATACAGGTCGTATGTATAAAATATCGTCAGGCTTGTAGGATTTGAATTGAAAAAGCGGATTGACGTGATTTTCGGATTAAGACTTTCATCGGGCATAGTAACGTCGCCGCTTTCAATCAAATCGTCTAAAATATTCAAAGTAACGTCATAAATAGGTTTCATTACCGTCGAATATTTTTCTCCTACGTTTGCAAAGCCCAAGGTTTCAGTTTCGGCAGGTTCTTCACTGTCGCCGGTATCGGTGTCGCTTGACCCTTTGTCAACTGTTTCGTCGTCATCGGGATTAGCAGGTTGTTGGGTTACAGGCGGGTTCGTCGTATTCGTATCGTTTTCCGTTATTTCACTGTTGTCGGGCAAAGTCGCGTTGTTGCCGTCATTGGAATTATTTGCACAACCGGCAAATGAAAACGCGCATAAGGCAGACGCAAGCGCAATAGCCAACGTTTTTAACTTTTTCATTTCCTTACTCCTTATTTTTCAATAACATTATAATACTGTTTGTGCGATATGTCAACCGACAAAAATTTAACCTTACTTTCACGCGGTTTTTCTTGCAAACCCGCGTGAATTTTTATATAATAAGTTTGTAAAAATTTTCAGAGATTAAATATGGGCAAAAACAAAAACATACGCAACTTCTGCATAATAGCGCATATCGACCACGGTAAAAGCACCCTTGCCGACAGACTTATGGAAAAGACGGGGCAGGTCTCCTCACGCGATATGGAAAACCAGCTACTCGATTCTATGGAC
>JAIDRX010000145.1 GCA_029061495.1 Clostridia bacterium | reverse complement strand
CCCCCTTTTTTTTTTTCACCCCGAAGACGGCATCCGATTGGTAGAGGGGGGTGGTGGGCTGGTATTTGTTTATAAGATACATTAAAACGGGCGCGGGGCTTACGGCCGCGCGCCCCGAGTCTTAAACCTTTTGGCTGTAAGTATATAAAACGTTGTATAAAGTCGAGTAGTAGCTTGAAAGATACTTCTTTGCAACCTCGTCCGCACCGTACAGCGCCATGCGCTCGGCAGGGTCTTTAATTGCAATGTAATAGTCGCGTACTATAACGTACCTCTCGTTGTACGAAAGCGAGTAATCCACGATATATCCCGCGCTTTCGTCGCCGCCTCCGCCCCCTATATCTCCGCCGGGGTTAGGCTCGTTAAGACTCATATTGTATATTAAGTTGTCGGCAAGCAAAGCCGTCTGAAAGTTAAGCTCCGCCTGCAAGTCCGCCTGCTTAGAGATGTTGAGCGACGAGTACTTCATCCCCGCGCCCATAGTAAACGCGCGGTAAACTTTAAGCTCCTTTTCCGCCCTGCGGTACAGTTCGTCCTTTTTCTGTTGTGCGGTTCTTAAAAGCTTCATCTGCACGGTGGTAAGCTTTTTAATTTCCTCTTCGGTTATGTCTATAATATCAAATTCCAATCGCCGCCTCCGCCGTTGCGGTCAGCTTTTTTACAGTGCTTACCGCCGCAACCTTAACAGTAAATTTTTTGCCTCTTAAATTGGGGCGGATTATTCCGCTCGCATTTTCGAACTTGCGCGAAAGCTTTCCGTTGCTTATCTCTATATCCGCGCCCGCGCAGTCGATATATATTTGCGTTACCGTCTTTTTCCTCGCCGTGCCGAAGTCGAAGTCCGCCGTAAAGTAAAAGCTTCCGCCCTCCGTAAGCTTATACGCTCCGCCGCCCGCATAGGCAAAAATCCCGTCCGCCGCGCAGAGTCCGTCCGCACCTGTATCGATAAGATATGCACTGTCGTTTTGGGTATCAAAGCAGAACACCGCGCCGCCTATAGCCTTGCTGTGGCAACTTAAAAAATACCTGCCGCCGTGCGCCGCCGCGCATACCGGCGCGGATATATCGGACGAAAAGTTGTGCTTTACCTTAGCGATTTTATTTCCGTCGAACGAGTATAGCCCCGACACGGTAAAAAAGTAAAGCTTACCGCCCGCAACCGCCGCCGTACCCTTATATATTCTGTCCGAGGCAAGGTCTGAAAATTTTACCGAAAAGGTTTCGGGCGCACCTCCCGCCGTAAGCACGGTAAGTCCATACTCGCGCATGAGCACAAGTGAACCATTAAACGAAACTATATCCTGCACCCCGCCGAACTTTGCGTCAAGGTTAAGCCAGCCCGCGCCGTACAGTCCTTCAGTCCATCCGTCCGCGCCGCATCCGTCCGACCAGCGCAGTTTTAAATTATCTTCTGCGTCCGCGCCGAATATCCTGCCGCTGTGCATAGCAGCGCAGCCGAGCTTTGTACCGAAGGGTTTTAACTCCGCGCCGCCTGCGGAATATATTACGGCGTTAGCTCCGCCGACTATCATAGCGCGTCGCACGTTTCCGTCCATATCCTCCAATAGGAATGGCTTGTCCGAGCTGTACGCGCAAAGCAACGTAAAACTCCCGCCGTCGTCCGAAATATAAATCTGCGTCGGGGTGCAGATAAAAAATTTACCCACACCCCCGGCGCGCGCGGCGAACATAACTCCTTGTGGAATATCCCCGCACTTTACGGCGCTTAAAGCAGGATAAAGTATTCCGTCCGATACCGCGCAGTTTACGGTAAGCGCGTTTCCGTCCGCAAGCAAATCAACCGTCTTTTTTTGCGACTTCGGGAAGGCTGTCATACCCACCTCCTCGGGGGTATGTAGCCGGACACGGGCAAAAGCTTGCTTTGAGCCTCGTCTATACATTGGCGGTACTTGCTCTCCCAAAGTGCGGCGGCTTCGACCTCGCCGTTAATAAGGCAGTACTCAGCCGCCGTTCCGCAGGCGAAAAGGTGCTCCCCGACTCCGTCGAAAAATTCGCACCCCTCTTCCAAAACCTTTTTACGCGGGGAATACTCGTACTCCACGCATATCTCGGTTGCGTCCGCCTTTAAGTAAAGAGGGAACATTTCGTAAGCTATCCTTTTACCGCCCGAAGTTACTCGCTTGATTTTAACCGGCGCGTGCACAAAGTTCGAGTAATAAAATTGACCGTTTGCGCCCGTAAGATTCTGCCGCGCTGAAAGGGGAATATAGCACCGCGCGACCTCGTCCTCAACCGCATTGTAGCAGTACAAAAGTGTGTTTATCTTTTCGCTTTCCTCAGTGGTAAGTTCACCGCTTCCGGTAAGTTTTTGCGCAAGGTCGGCGCGCCCTAAAATTTTAAGCGCGGAAATTATTATATC
>JAIDRX010000144.1 GCA_029061495.1 Clostridia bacterium | reverse complement strand
TAAAAAATTTTAAAAGTGTAGGTATTGTTTCAGGGGCGTCAACCCCGAATGCGCAAACCCGGGAGGTTCTCTTAAAGATGGCAGAAAACACAGAAGTTAAGGCAATGAACGAAATGGACACCGTTCTTGCTAAAATCGACAACGAATCGAAGTTCAAAAAAGGTCAGATCGTTCATGCAACTATATCTCAGGCGACGGACGAAGGTTTACAGATTTTGTTGCCTTTTTCAAAGAAGGAAGTTGCTTTAAGCAAGGACGAAATTGACTGTGAACAGTATAACGCCGACGATTTCGTAGATAAAATCGGCGACACAATCGATTTGCTTGTCGTAGAGCTTAAACCTAATCTTAAATTGTCCCAGAAAATGATAAGGACTTTGAAGGAGGAGGAAGCTCTCAGTGCGGAAATCGAGGCAGGCAAAGAGTTCTCGGTTGTATGCACCGGTACCAATAAGGGCGGACTTGTTTCGCAGCTCGGTACTTATTCCGTTTTCGTTCCCGCTAAGGAAATTCGTCCCGGTTTCGTTAAAGACTTAACCAAGTACGAGGGTAAAACGCTCAGACTCCGCGCCCTTGAAATAAGGAAGACGGGCAGAAAAGAGATAATCGCTTCCCAGCGCGTTATTTTACAGGAAGAGCGCGACGCTAAAGAAGCGGCAAAGCTTGCAAACGAAGAGGAGTTTTTTGCAACTATTGCCGTAGGCGATATTGTAGAAGGTAAAGTTGAGAGAGCAACAAGCTTCGGTGCGTTCGTTTCCGTAAACGGTTTCGACTGTCTCGCTCATATTTCTGATTTGTCATGGACGGGAGCAGAGTCCGTTAAAGACGTACTTGAAATCGGCAAAACCTATCAGTTTAAAGTATTAAAAATAGATAAAGAAAATAAAAAAGTTTCTATAGGCTATAAGCAGCTTCAGCCCCAGCCTTGGGATTTGGTCGGCGAAAAATATGTTGTCGGCGAAGTTATCCACGGTAAAGTTGTAAGAATCGTTCCTTTCGGCGCTTTTGTTGAAGTCGAAAAAGGCATCGACGGTCTTGTACACGTTTCGCAGATCAGCTATGAAAGAATTGAAACTCCCGCGACTGTATTAAACGTTGGCGACGAAGTTGACGCAAAGATTATTGCGCTTGACGCCGACGCGAGAAAGATGAACCTTTCGATTAAAGCAATTTTGCCCGAGCCTGAAAGAAAACCCCGCGCTCCTAAAAACGAGTCGGGCGAGGAAACGCACAAGTTCCGTGCTCCGAGAAGAAACGATGACGAGCTTTCGAACTGGAGTGAAGGTTCTATTTCGGTAGGTACTTCGCTTGCTGATATCCTTGCAAATGCTAATAAAAATAAGTAATAAAAGTTTTATATGAAAAACGCAAGTCTAAAAAGACTTGCGTTTTTTTCATTAAAACTGCAATGTGAAGAATAGTGCCGTTACTTTTAATAGCTTTTGTATTATAATTGATTTGCAATAAAGGAGGTGCATTATATGACTTTCGGTCAAGAGTTAAAAAAATTAAGAAACGACAACTCAATGACTCAGGAGCAGTTAGCGGATTTGATTTTTGTTACCCGCACAGCAATTTCTAAATGGGAAACGGATAACGGCTATCCGAGTATTGACAGTCTGAAAGCGATTTCAAATCTTTTCAGTATCAGTATTGACGAATTAATTTCGGATGCCGACGTTGAAAACAAAAAATTGCTTGACAAAAAAATTGCAAAAAGAATGTACTTTATTGCAATATCGTTTTTAGGCATAACCGTTTTGTTTACATTGTTGGCATACTTTTTGAAATTGCCGTGTTTTAACGTTTTCAGTATGGGCGGTTTAATTGGATATTTGGTTTTCGGGCTTATGTCTAAACCTAAATATAAGCGCATGCAGGCACGCAAGTTAATAATTCCTTATATAATGTCGCGCGTGATAATTTTTACCGTTGTGTTGGCCGTCGTTATATATACATTAGTTACGCTTTAGTTTGTAAATCGGAGTTTAATACTGCCGTTTACGGTTTATATATATTACGTTTAATACAGGAGGCAAAAAATGAAAAGAGAAGGCAATATAAGAATTTCAAGCGAAAATATGATGCCGATTATAAAAAAATGGCTGTATTCCGATAAGGATATTTTCCTCAGAGAAATAGTCGCAAACGGCATTGACGCTATTACTAAATTTAAAAAACTCGTTTCTATGGGTGATGCGCAGGAGGACGAAGGCGAGTACTGCGTTAAAATTTCCGTGGATAAAAAGGAAAAAACCTTGACCGTTGAAGACAACGGCATAGGTATGACCGAGGAAGAAGTTGAAAACTATATAACCCAAATCGCCTTTTCCGGTGCTTCCGACTTTTTGGCTAAATATGAAAAGGCGGGCGGCGACGGAATAATAGGACACTTTGGACTCGGTTTTTATTCCGCATACATGGTTTCGGAAAACGTTGAAATCTTCACAAAATCATACAAAAACGTTCCCGCAGTGCATTGGGAGTCCGACGGCAACGCAACTTACAGTATCGAGGAGTGCGACAAATCAACACGCGGAACCAAAATAGTTATGCATATTGCAGCCGAGGAAAAGGAATTTCTTGACGAAAACACGATAAAGAGTCTTGTAAGAAAATACTGCTCGTTTATGCCCTTTAATGTATATGTATCGTATAAGGGCGACGGAAAGGACGAGCCTTTAAACGATACCTTGCCGTTGTATGCAAAAAATCCTAAGGACTGCACGGACGAGGATTATAAAAAGTTTTACCGCGACACCTTTATGGACTATAATGAGCCGATTTTTTGGGTTCATTTAAATATGGACTATCCGTTCAAGCTGAAAGGTATTCTGTATTTCCCCAAAGTAAGGAATAAGGTAGAGCTTGAGCGCGGTAAAGTTAAGCTTTACTGTAATCAGGTATTTATTGCAGACAATATCAAGGAAGTTATCCCCGAGTTTTTGATGCTTTTGAACGGAGTAATTGATTGCCCCGATATACCGCTGAACGTGTCGCGTAGCTTTTTGCAAAACGACAGACAGGTTCAGAAAATCAGCAAGCACATCACTAAAAAAGTTGCAGACAAACTTATAACCTTGTTTAAAAACGACAGGGAAAAGTATGAAATCTGCTGGGAGGATACAGCAAACTTCATTAAATTCGGGTGCATAAAGGATAACGATTTTTACGATAAAGTAAAGGACGTTATAATTTACAAAGATCTGAACGGCAAGTTTGTAAACTTTAACGAGCTTCTCGGAGCGGAAACGAACGATGAACAGCCTAAGGAAGGCGAGGAAGCAAAACCCAAGACGGTTTACTACGTTTCTGACGAATTACAACAGGCACAGTACATCGCAATGTTTAAAGAACAAGGACTTAATGCAGTACTTTGCGACAGTTTTATCGATCCGCACTTTTTAAGCTTCCTTGAATATAAGACTCCTGATAAGTTAAAATTTTCACGCATTGATGCGGATATAGACGGAACTTTGAAGGACGGAAACGCAGACGAGGACAGCGTGCTTGCCGATATTTTTAAAACTGCTTTAAACGATGACAAGATTACCGTTAAGTTTGAAAAGCTGAAAAACTCTAAAATACCTGCAGTCATAATAACAGACGAATATATGCGCAGGTACAGCGAGATGGGGCAGATGTACGGCATGAGCGACGGCGAGCTTGCTAAAACGTTGATAGTAAATACTTCATGCCCTGTAATTACCAAAATCAAAGATCTTAAAGACGAAAAGCAGAAATTTGTTGCAAATTACGTTTATTCGCTTGCGCTGTTGTCTTTCAAAAAACTCGACGCAACAGAGTTAGATAAATTTGTAGGAGATAACCTCATTCTTTTGGACGGATATTTAAAATAATTGATATGAGCGCGGAAAAACCGCGCTCATTATTTTTTGAAAAAATTTCCAAATTTTTTCAAATGAGTATTGAAAATTATATAATAATGTGATAAAATAAATAGTGTATGGCAATCGGTAGTAATTATAAGCAACAGTTTGATAGTTTCCACACCGGAACGAATTATTGTGCTTATGAATTTTACGGCTGTCATAAACTTAAAAATGGAAAATACGTTTTCCGTGTATGGGCTCCTCACGCAGTAAAAGTATGCTTGATACTTGGCGAACGTTGCGAGGAGATGTACAAGCTTTCTGACGGAGAAAGCTTCGAAGTTGTTGCGGCTGCGCAAGCGGGAGATGCTTATATTTTCCGTATCTTTACCGCCGACGGCAGGCAAATTGACAAAGCCGACCCGTACGCGTTTTTCTCGGACTTTCCGAATTCGTTTGCATCGAAAATTTATGATTTGCCGCCGACGCCTGTAAGAGAGGGCAAACCTTGCGAATGTGAACAGCCCGTAAATATTTACGAGGTCAGCCTGCTTTCCTGGAAAAGGCATAAGGATAATACTTATTATACATACGCCGATTTGGAGAGGGAACTAGTTCCTTACGTAAAACATATGGGATATACCCATGTTGAATTTATGCCGGTTACGGAATTTCCGTACGACGGTTCGTGGGGGTATCAGGTTACGGGGTACTTTTCTGTAACGGCAAGGCTGGGCACTCCCGAACAGTTTAAAAGTCTTATAGACGCATTCCATACAAACGGAATCAAAGTCATAATTGACTGGGTGCCTGCGCACTTTCCGAAGGATAGCTGGGGACTTTACGAGTTTGACGGTCAGCCGCTTTATGAATGTCCGCTATGGGACAGAATGGAGCATATAGGCTGGGGAACGCGTAAATTTGATTTCGGCAGGGGTGAAGTTGAAAGCTTTTTACTGTCTTCGGCAGTATTCTTTTTGAGAGAGTACTCTGTAGACGGGCTTAGAGTGGATGCCGTAGCGTCTATGCTGTATTTGGATTACGACAGACCTTTCGGAGACTGGACTCCGAATAAATACGGCGACAACAGAAATTTAGAAGCTATCGACTTTATTAAAAAATTCAATTCGACTATAAAATGTTTATTCCCCGACGCGATTACCGCCGCGGAGGAGTCAACCGCATTCTCGGGAGTTACAAAAAGTGTAGATCAGGGCGGCCTTGGTTTCGATTACAAGTGGAATATGGGTTGGATGAACGACGTATTGTTTTATTGCAGACAAGACCCGTATTTCAGAAACCACCATCATAATAAAATAACCTTTTCACTTATGTACGCCTTTTCGGAAAAGTACATTCTGCCGCTGTCGCACGATGAAGTGGTTCACGTAAAAGGTTCTATCGTCAATAAAATGCCCGGCGAATATGCGGACAAGTTCGCAGGAGAGAGGGCGCTACTCGGCTTTATGTACGCCCACCCCGGTAAAAAGCTCAATTTTATGGGCTACGAAATTGCGCAGTTCAGCGAATGGCACTATGA
>JAIDRX010000143.1 GCA_029061495.1 Clostridia bacterium | reverse complement strand
CCGTCGATACATACTGTACGCCGCGAATTATCGGAAACCGCAACGCCCACAGCCGCTGGAAGTCCGTAACCCATTGCCGCGCATCCTGAGTTTGTAAACATTCTCTGACCGTACTTTATTTTGCTTGCCTGGAAAGTTATAACGCATGCGCTTCCGTTGCCGCATATAATTCTGTCGTCGCTTTTAAGTTCGTCAAAAAGATTATCCATAAAAGTGTACGGATTAAGCTTGTCGCCATTTTTATAATCTTCCGTTGCGGCAGGATATTTTTTAACTAAAGCAGAACACCAGTCAACCCATTTTTTGTGTTCGGGAGTGGCCTTATATTCTTCTTTTAAAAGTGCGGATAGAAAATCTTTAACGTCGCAACAAAGCGGCATATCGGGCTTTATTGTAGGCTTTTTTAATTCTTTTTCGTCTATATCAACTATTATTTTATAAGCGTTTTTCGCAAAATCATATTTGTTATAGCCTATCATCCTTATATTCATTCTGCATGCAAGGCTTATAAGCAAATCACAATTTTGAACGGCAAAATTGCCGGGGCGCGTTCCGACCGTTCCCGGCATACCTGCGAAATATTCGCTGTCGTGCGGGAGAACATCGTTTGCGTTCCATGCGGTTACTACGGGTATTTTTAACTTATCTACAAGCTGCAAAAATTCTTTTTCGGCTTTGCCGAGTCGTACGCCAGTACCTGCCAGAATAAGAGGCGCTTTTGCGTTTTTAATTTTTCCAAGAACTTCTTTTGCGGTCTCGCGGGTAATTTTTGCAACCTCGCAACCGCAAGCATCTTCAAAAGGATTAAAATGCTTTAATTCGTCGGTTTCGATTTGAGTGCCCTGAACGTCGAGAGGAATATCCAGCCATACGGGACCTCCCCTTCCGTCCGTTGCCAAATACAAAGCTTTTTCAAGGTGGTAAGCTATTTCATTCGGCTCGGTAACCATTACCGCATATTTAGTCATATTCGAAACGGAATGAATTATATCGAACTCCTGATCGCCCAACTGGCGCAAACCGAGTTCGGGACACGACCAGGTTGTAGTCTCCCTTTTAACCTGTCCCGATATAACAAACATAGGAATAGAATCCAACCAGCCGCCTATAACGCCCGTTATAGCGTTCGTGCCGCCAGGTCCGCTGGTTACGCAGACAGCGGCAAGCTTCCCTGTCATGCGGGTGTATGCTTCCGCCGCAACCGAGCAAGCCTGCTCGTGGTGGTTAAAAGTACATTTAAGACCTTCCTGATGTCCCAAAGCATCGTCAAGGTGCATTGCTCCGCCGCCAGTTACCATAAAGCAATCTTTAATTCCGCGTTCAACTAAATATTGAGAAATATATTTTGCAACTTTTATTTTCATTTTTATCTCCTGACCGAAATTATTTTATTAAGTCAAGTATGTCTACAGGCTTCTCTGCAATACCTACGTTTGCAAAAGCGTTACAGTCATCTTTGCTATGGAAACCGAATCCGTAAGTTACCGCAATAAAGTCTACGCCAAGCTGCTCGGCACCTATCGCGTCGTTATCCGAGTCGCCTATCATAACTACTTTTTTTCTGTCCTTAACGCCGCTTACTTCAATGCACTTTTCGATTATATCTTCCTTCTTAAGTTTATTGTCGTTATCAGCCCCGAAAATAATATCCGAAAACTTATCAAATTTAAAGTGGCGCATTATACCGACTGCATAGTCATGACGTTTATATGTCGCAATTGCAGTAGTTACCGAACGCTGCCGTAATCCGTCAAACACCTCGTAAATACCGTCGTACGCTTTGGCTTTAAACAGATCTTCCGCGCTGTATCTGTTTCGGAAACAGTCGGTCATTTCCTGTAGCTCAGCTCCGTGTATTCCGTAGATTTTTTCAAAAGAATTCTTTATGGGAGGTCCTATAAAGTTTTTAATCTGATCTTCCGACAGCCTGTCCATTTTAAAACGTTCAATAGTATAAAGTACGGATGAAATTATACCTTCGCTTGTATCGAGCAGCGTGCCGTCGACGTCAAAAACCGCTAATTCGTATTTACTCATTACCGCCACCGCAATAGTATGAATCAGTTAAAAACGTTACCTTCAATTTATCCGCGACGTCCGCAAAAAATTTAACTGTGTAATTATTGAGATAATCAGCCTTATCTTTGACAAAGTCATATTCCATTTCCGTATTGAAATAGTTTGACTTCTTGCTTGAATAACCGTCACAGCCTGCCAAATACACTTCGTTCACTTTTATAGAAAGTAAAGCTTTTAAAAGCATTATAAGCGAATTATCCGCAACTTCGGCTTTTCTGTCTATCAGCTCGTTATAGTTTAAAATATAATTGAATTTATTGTTACCTGTTTCGGTGATATTCGAAGTAGCTATAATATTCTGCTTGTTTCTTAGTAACTGCGAAGAAAGCTGTACGTATCTCTTGGAATTGCTTAAAAACACAAAGTTTACGGGCAGATTTTCAGGCAGATAATTTATTGCTATGACAACGGGATTATGTTCGGCAATAAAACTCAATATTTTATCGCGCTGGGTATTTATAGTAACACCCGGTCCGAGCACAAGAATTTTTTTGTCTTTTAAAATTTTCGATAACTTGGTTTTAGCCGCTTTGTCGTTTACCTCTTTATTCTGATATTCGAGGTACAACTGCTCTATATAATTTTTATCGAATAAAAGCTGCTTTTCGCCAGAAAGCTTACCGAGTATTTCGTTAATGGAATTAACCGACAAGCATCTTTTATCCATAAGATAAGCCACGTAATTGGGATGACAATCGTTAGACGCGGCAAGATAATAGAACATATTGTATCCCCATGTTGCGGGACGGTAAAACTCGAATATGTTCGAGTCTATCGCTTCGAGAAGCTGACCTATCTGATAAGATTTGCCGTACCTTTCGTTCATATGCATTGCAATGAGTTCCAAAGGTGCGTTGCCCGCACTTTTGCCCATACCGTACAAGCTCCCGTCTACTATAATATCCCTGTCGATATCGTTGGCAAGCATTGTAATGCAGTTTGCATAACCCATCTGGAAATTGTTATGCGCATGATAGCCCAGCCCGATTTCGGGGTTAAGCCCCGCATGCAGAAGCTCAAAGTAATGAGTAAGATTGTCCTGGTGCATAAGCCCGTAAGTGTCCACCATCGAAACAGCGTATGGTTTAACTTCATTAGCAAGCTTTACAAGGTCTGCAATTTCTTCGTCGCTGTAACTTGTAACGGAGACAAGCTGTGCAAACACCTTATAGCCTAAATCTTTAAGTTGCTTACAGAAGTTTAACGCCTGTACCCTTAAATTCTTTTTAAATATTACCCTTATGCCGTCGATTAAGGTGTCTTTGCAGGGCTTAATATTTGAAATGTCGCAAGTGCCGTAGTCAATCATTCCTACTACCATTGCATTTTTTTTGTCAAGCTTACCGTAAATTTTATCGGCGCTATCCGTGTCCGGCATAATACTGCGGTCGGGGTCAAACGGACGTCTTTCGTCCAAAAGGCCGATTTCTATAATATCTATACCCGCATCGACAATTCTTTCAAATATACTTATAATATTTTCTCGACCGAACTTCCAGTCGTTGACGAATCCGCCGTCGCGCAAAGTGCAGTCTAAAAGCTGAATTCTTTTTTTCATATTTCCACCTTATCTGTTTTAGCAGTTTTTTCTATAAGTTTTAACTTTCTGTCTTTAATAAAATCAATCAGCGTTTCAACGAAAAGCATAATTGCCATTGCAATCATTGAAAGACCCTGTAACCAGTTCATAAGAGTATAACCGTATACAAGTCCGTTATGTAACGGCTTTATAAAGTATCCTATCGAAAGAGGACAAAATAGTATCAAATAAAATACCCAATAAGCTATTTTATTTTTATCTTCTTCAATATTTATTAGAAAAGCCGTAAACGGTATAAGCATAAACGTGACGGAATAAAACGCGCTTACACTCGGAAAAAGTACAATTATCAGCCCTATTGCACTCAATCTACGCCAGCCGCTCTTTGAAACAAGCGATACTGCTGCCATAGCCACAGATATAAATATTCCGAACGTAAGCCCCGTATTTTGTACTGCACCGGTCAAAGTCCACGGCTCTTTACCCGATACTTTAGCGCATAACATTACGAAAAGATTTTTCACAGATACATCGTTAGAATAAAAACCAGTCAAATTATGTGAAGTTAAATAAGGAGAACCCGTCCAGCTCGAAAGGTTATGCATAAACGCTTTTACGTTTGCGATAAAACCACCCTTGAACGCAAAGAAAGGAAAAAGTACGAGACATACACTGTAAAGTGCAACTTTTCCAAAATCTAAAAATCGTTTATTCTTTAAAAGAACCAAAGCAAAAGCCGCCGGATACAGCTTAATACCTGCGGCAACGGCAAGTGCAACATACGAAAGCTCACGCGCCCATCTTCTTTCGTCCTTATAATAGACCAAAAATACAGCACTGAATACAAGCGCAAGAATTAAATAATTTCCTCTGTTTATTTCAAATAAAATAGGTGCGGAAATTAAAAATGCTACAAAAATCATAAGAGTTGCCAAAACGGAAACTCCGTGTTTTTTGCAGATTTTTCTTAAAAGAATCAAAGCAATAGCAAGCGATAAAATAAATAATATAATCAGCGAAGCCATCCCGCCGATAGTTTCTCTTGCCAAAACAGGCCCCGGTAAATAATTTGTACTAATACTGAATAGCTTTGCTATCAGAAGTGCAAACGGAGGATAGCTTGATCCTCTGGCGATATACGGATCCATATCAACCACGAAATAATTAACGTTGAAGAAGTCCATATACACGTCTTTTACGTCTTGAAAAAACAACTTTTCACTTCTGAAAAATACTTCACCGTAAACGAATGTGTTTATTAAGCAACAAATAAAAAATATTACGAAAAAAACACACATAACTACAAAAAAGATATATGC
>JAIDRX010000142.1 GCA_029061495.1 Clostridia bacterium | reverse complement strand
AATAAGGTATGTACGCATATCTGCGACGTAGACTTCGGCAAAATTAATATGATGCTCGGCAACTACGACTTCTGGTATGAAACGAGTCAGCTTCTTGCGCGTCAGCAAAAGGACCAGAACAAGAAAAACGAACAGCGCGCAAAGGAGTTGCAGGAGTTTATTGCAAGGTTTGCGGCAAACGCTTCTAAGTCGAGACAGGCAACGTCGAGAAAGAAAGAGCTTGAAAAGCTTACTATTGCCGACTTTAAACCGTCGCTCAGAAAATATCCGTTTATCGATTTTAAGTACGAGAAAGAAATCGGCAACGATATTTTAATGGTGGAAGGGCTTACAAAAAAGGGCTATTTTGAAAATGTTTCATTTGTAGTGCAAAAGGACGAAAAGATAGGTATCGTAAGCGATAAAAGTACGACTGTTTCTATGCTGTATGATATTTTGGCGGGAAAGGTACAGCCTGATGCCGGTACTGTTAAATGGGGCAAGACGATAACGACCTCGTACTTCCCCGAAAACAATAACGAGTATTTCCAAGGTTGCGAATATACGCTTGTAGAATGGCTTAGCCAGTTTTCTAAAGACCATTATGAAGAATATCTACGCGGTTGGCTGGGTAGAATGCTATTCTCTGGAGAAGAGGCTTTAAAGCAGGCAAAGGTATTAAGCGGCGGAGAAAAAGTAAGGTGTATGCTTGCAAAAATGATGTTGGAGGGTAGCAATTTCTTAATTTTCGACGAGCCTACAAACCATTTGGACCTCGAATCTATCACCGCGTTGAATAACGGAATGAAAAACTTTAAGGGTTGTATGCTGTTTACGTCGCACGACCAGGAGCTTATGAATACCGTTGCAAACAGGATAATTGAGATAAACGGAACCAAAAAATTCGATAAAAAAGTTACTTACGACGAGTATATTGATACTATTACCCAGTAAAAAAGTAATTTTGTACAAAATTAGACAAATTTCGCATATATTTGCAAAAATATTTTGTATTATTTTACAAAATTAACTTTACATTTGGAAAATTGTGCTGTATAATCTTATTTACTCACCCAAATTGGAGGATTAAATATGAAAACAGCAAATATTGCAATTTTTGAGAGAAACGAAGATTATTTAAACGAACTGAGGAAGTATTTTGAGGGGAACGAGGGATATAATATTTGCGCAACGGCTTTAACGGGCGACGGAGCTTTGGAAACTTTGAAAAGTTCTTCGCCGGACGTGGCTATAGTAGACCCGGCACTTAAAGGCATTGATGGATTTAAACTTCTAGACCATATTAAAAGTATGAAGCCCGACTGCGTATCAGTAGTCGTTTCCGACTTTGACGATGACAAAATAGTCAATGCGGCAATAAATCACGGCGCTATATACTATTTTATAAAGCCCGTATCTCCGCAAAATATCGCAGAAAGAATTAACGATATTTTAAACGATAAAACTTCCGACTACAAAATTTCGTCCGAAGTGCGCGACAAACGCAGAACAGCTTCGCTTGACGAAAAGATAAGCAACATCTTTATAACTATAGGAATACCTCCGCATATTAAAGGCTTTTCTTACTTGCGCGAAGGTATAAAAATGGCGGTGGAAGACCCCGCGATTATCAATAAGGTTACTAAGGAGCTTTATCCTAAAATCGGTCAGAAGTTTGAAACTTCCGCAAGTAAAGTTGAAAGGGCAATAAGGCATGCTATTGAGGTCGCCTGGAACCGCGGAAGAACTGATGCAATAAGTTCGATATTCGGCGCCCGCGTTTACATAAAGAGCGACCGCCCCACAAACAGCGAGTTTATCGCACTCGTTGCGGACAAGTTGTTGCTTGAATACCTTGTGTAAAATATAAAATAAAAAAGCGCAAGCTGACTAAAGTTAGCTTGCGCTTTTTTGGTGCCGGTGATCGGGGTCGAACCGATACGGTATCGCTACCACTGGATTTTGAGTCCAGCGCGTCTGCCAATTCCACCACACCGGCGTTCAACGTTAAAAATTATATAATATTGCAAAACAAAAAGCAAGTGTTTTTGCCGACTTCTGAAATTATATTGATTTTATATTTTAAAAGTGTTAAAATAAAGTTATGGAAAAACTTGTTCTCATTGACGGCAACAGCTTACTTAATAGGGCTTATTATGCAACGCCCGTATTCACAACGCGCAGCGGTATGCCAACAAACGGCATATTCGGCTTTGTTAAGCTTCTTTTTAAAATTCTCGAAGACAACAAGCCGCAGTATCTTGTCGTTGCATTTGACCTTAAAGCACCCACTTTTAGGCACGAAATGTATTCCGAATACAAGGCGACGCGCAAAGGTATGCCCGATGATCTTGCGGCTCAGGTTGAACCTCTTAAAAACCTGTTAAGCGCAATGAAGGTTGCAATGTGTTCGAAAGAGGGGCTTGAAGCGGACGATATAATAGGCACGCTGTCAAACAAGTTTAACGTTCACAGCTATATATATACTGGCGACAGAGACAGTTTTCAGCTTGTAGATGACAGAACCGACGTCTATTACACGAGGCGTGGCGTTTCTGATTTGCTTAAATTAAATAAGGAAAACTTTAAAACCGAAACGGGAATAGAGCCTTCGCAGGTTATCGATCTAAAAGCGTTGATGGGGGACAAGTCCGACAATATCCCCGGTGTTCCCGGAATAGGTGAAAAGACCGCGATAGATCTTCTTACGCGCTTTAATACGCTTGACGGTGTGTATGAAAATATCGACAGTTTAAAGGGCGCGGTTAAAGAAAAAATTGCTTCAAATAAAGAGCTTGCGTACCTTTCGTATAAGCTTGCGACTATTAATAGGAATTGTGAACTCAATATTGACCTTGCCGCCTGTGAAGCCCCCGTTAAATACGGCGCAGACGTTAAAAGCATTTTTAAGGATTTTGAATTTAACAGCTTTTTAGGGCTTGATATCTTTGACGAAACCGTAAAAGAAGTGCAGGCTGAAAGAGAGTATCCCGAAAAAGTTGTTTGCAAATCTTATGACGAGGCAATAAAACTTTTTAACGGCTGCATTGAGTTTTCGGTAGCGCTTGAACAAAATTGTGCGGAAATTTATGCAAACGGCAAACAGGTTTCATTGAAATTGCCAGCCGGACTGATTACCGACGACGGTATAAATTATGACGATTATATCAGCGTATTACGCTTAATATTGTCAGATTCTAAAAACAGAGTTATAACGTTTGCCTGCAAAGATTTAATGCACGATTTGCATAAATTAGGTGTTGAATTTAAATGTTCGTTTGATGACGTTTCGCTCTCAAAATACCTTTGCGATTACACTAACGCAAGCTTAAATTTAAAAGAGTTGTGCGAGTATTACTCGTATGATTATGCATATTCCGCGTTTGCCGTCTACGAATTGTTTAATAGATACCGCGCTATGCTCGATAAAGAAAATATGGTTCACCTCTACGAGGATATCGAAAAGCCGTTGCTTTCCGTTTTATTTGATATGGAAACGACAGGAGTTACGGTCAGCATAGATACGCTTAACGAATTATCGAAAAGGTACGAAAGCCTTATTTCTGAATATAAGCAAAAGATTTTCGACGGGTGCGCATGCGAATTTAACGTAAATTCTCCGACTCAGTTGGGTGAAGTTTTATACAATAAACTCGGAATTTCTTCAGTGCGCAAAAAAAACACGGGCAAATATACGACGAGTGCTGACGTGCTTGAAAAGCTGTGCGACGACTATCCCATAATAAACGATGTTTTAAAATTCAGGCAATACCAAAAGCTTTACTCGACATACCTCGAGGGATTCAGACCGCTTATAAATAAAAGCGGGTTGATTCATACGACTTTTAATCAGACGATAACTTCTACTGGTAGACTATCTAGCGCAAATCCTAACCTGCAAAATATACCTATCCGCGAGGAAGAAGGTAAAGAGTTAAGGAAAATTTTTATTCCGCGCGAGGGCAACGTTTTTATTGATGCGGACTATTCGCAGATAGAGCTTAGACTGCTCGCTCATTTTTCGGGCTGTAAAGAACTTATTCAGGCATACAACGACGGAGTTGATATTCATACCGTAACGGCCTCGCAGGTATTCGGCGTGCCGTTGGACAGCGTTACTCCCAAAATGCGCAGAGAGGCTAAGGCGGTAAACTTCGGTATTATTTACGGCATAAGCGACTTCGGGCTGGCGCACAACCTCGGTATTGCGGTCGGCACGGCAAGGGAGTATATAGATAAATATTTTAAAACTTACAGCGAGGTAAAAGAATATATGAACGCAAACGTTGAATTTGCCAAAAAGAACGGCTATGTGTCAACGCTGACGGGCAGAAAGCGCGTTATTCCTGAAATTAATTCATCAAACTTCAATTTGCGGCAGTTTGGCGAACGAGCGGCAATGAATATGCCGTTGCAGGGTTCGAGCGCGGATATTATTAAAATTGCTATGATTAACGTCTATAACGTTTTAAATGAGAAGGGGCTGAAAGCTAAGCTAATTTTACAGGTTCATGACGAATTGGTGCTTGACTCGCCCGAAAGTGAGTCCGAGCAGGCTGCCGAAATTTTAAAGCAAGAAATGGAAAACGCCGTAGAGTTGAAAGTTCCTCTCACTGTTGACGTTCATAAGGGTAAAAATTGTTACGATGCAAAATAATTTAAAGGTAGCCATAACGTGCGGCATAGGCAGCGGTAAAAGCGTAGTTGCAAGTATTATAGCAGAGCAGGGG
>JAIDRX010000141.1 GCA_029061495.1 Clostridia bacterium | reverse complement strand
ATCTATCCTCTTGACGGAAGTAGATTCAACGACTTAAAGGAAGCTATTTTAAAACTGCAGTTAAACGACGCTTCGCTTATATTCGAGCCGGATACTTCGGTAGCTTTGGGCTTCGGTTTCCGTTGCGGATTTTTGGGGCTTCTGCATATGGAAATTATTCAGGAGCGTATCGAGCGCGAATTTGGGCTTGAAATTATTACGACGGCGCCTTCGGTAAGCTACAAGGTTATAAAGACCGACGGCGAAGTTATTTTCGTGGACAACCCCTCGCACCTGCCGCCGCAGTCCGAGATAGAGCATATGGAAGAGCCTATCGTAAAAGCGGACATATATTCTCCGCCCGATTATTTAGGGCAGATAATGGATTTGTGCCGCGAAAAGAGGGGAACCTTTTTGCAGATGACTTACCTCGATAAAAGCAGGGTAAGGCTTGAATACGAGCTTCCTCTAAACGAAATTATTTTCGACTTTTTCGACAGTATAAAATCGCGCACGCGCGGATACGCAAGCTTCGATTACGAGCTGAAGGGCTATCAGAGAAGCAAGCTTGTAAAGCTGGATATTCTTTTGAACGGCGACGTGTGCGACGCGCTTTCAATGATAGTACACGAGGACTCCGCATATATCCGCGGCAGAACGCTTTGCGAAAATTTAAAAGAGGCGATCCCGAGGCAGCTTTTCGAGGTACCGGTACAGGCGGCTATAGGCGGTAAAATTATCGCGCGCGAAACGGTTAAGGCTGTAAGAAAGGACGTGCTTGCAAAGTGCTACGGCGGCGATATAACACGTAAGAAAAAACTTTTGGAAAAGCAGAAAGAGGGTAAAAAGCGCATGCGCAGTATAGGCAGCGTGGAAGTGCCTTCCGAAGTGTTTATGCAGATTTTAAAGACAAATAAAGATTAAGCTTCAGACGGCGGATATACTGCGCAATACTTCGTTGCACTCCGCTTTTTGTCAGTTGTGTACTTCATTGTACACGCCTTCCAAAAATGCTCGCGCGCCTTGTCTTGCTTGTATCTGCACCGTCTGTCTGTTGTTATTTACTGGTGATATGAGTTCATTTTTCAACGCCGTTTACGAGGCTGTAAAACAAATACCCAAAGGCAAGGTTTCAACCTACGGCGATATTGCGCGCGCTATCGGCGCGCCGAGGGCAAGCCGTCAGGTGGGCTGGGCTTTACATTGTAATCCGTACGAGGGAATAGTACCCTGCCACCGCGTGGTGTTCCGCGACGGCGCTTTGACGGACGGTTTCGCTTTCGGCGGAAGAGACGTACAGAAGGCACTGCTTGTTTCCGAGGGGGTGGGCTTTTCAGACGAGTACAAAGTAGATATAAAAAATTACAGGTGGGATAAGTGATGGCTGGGATATATGTGCATATACCGTTTTGTAAATCAAAGTGCCGATATTGCGACTTTGCATCTTTCCCCGATAAGCTGTGCTATGCCGAAAGCTACATGGCGTGCGTTTACCGCGAAATGGCAAAGCGCAAAGACGAGCTTAAAAATTACAAATTCAACACGCTGTACATAGGCGGCGGCACTCCGTCGGTCATTGACGAAAACTATATCGCAATGCTTGTTGCGGCGGCTAAAAAAAATTTCAACCTTGCGGAAGACGCCGAAATTACCATTGAAATGAACCCCGGCACCGTCAGCGAGCAAAAAATAAAGACCTACAAAAAATGCGGAATAAACCGCTTTTCCGTAGGCTTGCAGACGGCGATAGATTCTCAGCTGTACGACTTGGGTCGCATTCATACGCTTAACGACTTTGTAACGTGCGCCAAGCTTTTAAAGGGTGAAAACTTTTCCGCAGATATTATGATAGGGCTAAAAGGTCAGACTGCGGAAGACGTACAAAAGTCCATAGAGGTTGCCGCCGCCTTCGGCGCAAGCCATATATCTATGTATGCTTTAACCCCCGAGGACGGCACGCCGATATATACCGACTATTTAAACGGAGAGCTCCCCGACGGAGACGAGGTTGCAGCGCTCTATGAGGCGGGCTATAAAAAACTTAAATCGCTTGGCTTTACGCGGTACGAGGTTTCAAACTTCTGCAAAGAGGGAAAGGAAAGCCGCCACAATTTAAATTACTGGAAACGCGGCGAGTACATAGGTTTCGGCGTGTCGGCTTCAAGCTTTATAAACGGCGTCCGCTTTACCAACACCTTTGATTTGGACGAGTATTTCAAGTGTATCCTGTCCGACAGCTTCGCCGTAATCGACAGCGAAAAGATAGAGGGAGAGGCGCGCGAGGAAGAGTACATTATGCTTGCCCTCCGCACTTCGGCGGGAATTGACCTTGAAAATTACAAAAAGCTTTTCGGCTGCGACTTTACAAAAAAGTATGCGAACACGATAAAAAAGCTTAAAGACAGTTTAGAGACGGACGGCAAAGCGCTGAAAATAAAGGACGAATACCTCTTCGTCCAGAACAGTATAATTATCGAGTTTTTTAATTAAGTATGAATTACGAGTATAGGAAAGCGGACGGGTCCGCTTTAAACGGTATAATGGAAGTTTACCGCGACGCGCAAAGGTTTATGGAAAGCAACGGCAATCCGCAGTGGCAGAAGGGCTTTCCGTCCGAGGACGATGTGCGCGGCGGGATTTTCGGCGGTTTAATTTACGTCGTTTTGTCGGGCGGTGAAATTGCTGCTGTGTTTTCCGCAGTTGACTACGACAGAGATTACGACGAAATTAGCGGCAAGTGGCTGACCGAGGGCAACAACTACCTTGCAGTTCACCGCGTTGCCGTGTCGGATAAATTCCGCGGACACGGCGCGGCAAAATTCGTGATAAACGCCGCGGCGGAAATTGCCTCATCGCGCGGAAAGACGAGTTTAAGATTTGACACGCACGAAAAAAATATCCCCATGCGCACGCTGTTAAAAACGCAGGGCTTTACGGAGTGCGGAACAATTCAGCTTTTCCGCGACGAAACTTCAAGGATAGCGTTTGAAAAAATAATATAATAAAAAGGCTTAGATTTTTATAAATCCCCAAGGAGTAATTTTATGAGCAAAAAAATAGTAGTAATTACGGGCAGTCCCCGAAAGAACGGAAACAGCTTTGCAATGACCGACGCGTTTATTAAGGCGGCGAAAGCAAAGGGGCATACCGTAACGCGGTTTGACGCGGCTATGCAAAAGGTGGGCGGCTGCCACGCCTGCGAAACCTGCTTTAAGTCGGGTAAGGCTTGTTCATTCGACGACGATTTCAATTTAATAGCCCCCGCTATCGTAGAGGCGGACGTCGTAGTTTTCACAATGCCCGTGTACTGGTACTCTATCCCCGCGCAGATAAAAGGAGTAATAGACAGAATTTACTCTCTCGTTGTCGGAGGAAAAGATATTTCAAACAAAGAGTGCGCGCTGATTGCTTGCTGCGAGGAGGAGGATAAGTCCGTTTTAGACGGGGTGCGTGTTCCTATCGAGCGTTCCGCCGCGCTGCTTAAATGGAAAATGGTAGGCGAGGTACTTATAACAGGCGTATTCAACGTGGGTAATATAAATAAGACGGACGGAGTAAAGCAAGCCGCCGCTCTTGCAGAAGTTTTATAAAGTAACTAAAAAAGCGCGGCGATAATGCGCACCTTCCATATTGAATTGAAAAATTAAATTTTTTTATTGTTCACTTTCAAGCGATATAATAAAAGCTCTCGGATAATTTGTCCGAGAGCTTTTAACTACGCCTAATGGAGTTTATTAAGATATATTGAAATTCAGTTAACTACAACTCTATGTTTGGCAATCATTGTCTGTTTTAGTCTATTTCTCTCCGAAGTGCGGAAGAGTTTTTAAATAGTCCTCGTTAATCCAAAAAATATAGCTGGTCTCCACTGTTACGAGTACATTTTTTGATACGGTTACAAGCTGTGTCCACGTTGTAGCTTTATATGTGCCGTCGTCGCCATCAAGCCTTTCTATACTATCATAAAAACATACAACTGCACTCTTATCGTCATCAACATACGTATAGTTGAAGCGAATTATATAATGATTATGAGTGTGGCTTTCGAAAGAAGCATCCACATAATCATGATCATAATGATAAGTATATTCACCAGTACCATTGGCATGGAAGACGTAAAAAATTTGTTTTTCTGTATCTTTACTAACGTAATTCTTGTTTATATAACGTTTGTTCATAACAAGCGTTGCTACGTCGGAATCATCTGTAGCATCAGCATTACTGCAAGCGACAAAAGTGAATGTACAGACAAGTGCAATAATTATCATCATTACAAAAGTAGCAATTTTTTTCATCGAAATTCTCCTTTCTAATAAAAATGTTGTAATATCAATAGAATATATAGAAAAATAATTTACTGTTTATTACACAATTATTATATCATAAAAACAATAAAAACTCAACTGATTCAATTCAGCGAGACATAAAAAACATATCTTTATCCCACTAAACTACAAGTAGCCTGGTTTGTTTACGAAAAAAAACAATAAAAAGG
>JAIDRX010000140.1 GCA_029061495.1 Clostridia bacterium | reverse complement strand
TAGTAAAATTATAAAACAAATTGCAATACGAAATGATTTTTATACAAAAATGGTTCAAATTCGGGAGATGTCGTGCCGCCAATAAAAACCCAAATCGAATATTTCGATTTGGGTTTTTATTTACATTCTACTTTAACGTCATAGTGGTTCAGTAAATCAAAATACTCGTCGAATTTATGCAAGCGTATCGGCATTTGGATATGATTGTCAAAGTAAAGAATAAGCGCCGGACTTATATCTTTATATTTTTCTACGATCTCCGCTTTAACACAATGCCCGGTCTTGATAAGTCCTTGCGCTTTCGCGTGATAATTAAAATATGCCATAAAAGAATTTTACCCCGAAATTGTTTTTATATAATTCGGAGTAAAATTTAAACTTATTCGGCATTTTTAGTTTCTGAATGTGTTACACGTTAGGCAAGTTTAATGAATAAACACTAAAAGCGGAAAACATCTCCTGTCCGCCCTTCACTTATTATGCACATCGAAAATTGAAACCTGGCTTGCGGAAGATATGATAAAACTTTTCTGGTTGCCCTGTATCACCGTGTCCGTCGGAAGTACTTCGCCGATTAAAAGCGGCGATTTCGGATTATGTCTTTTATAGTTCTCCTTTACCTTTGCCATGTCGTTATTAGCATAGCAGTACCGACAACCGTTGGGACAGGTGTCGTATGCCCCCACATCGCGGCTTTCTATGCAATGACACCCCTCTCTCAAGCCTTTATGTTTAAGCTCTTTAAACTCGCAGCTATTCGCCTTGCCCAAGATTTCCAAAGTAGCGCAGCCCGATGCGTGAATTCCGTATTTTGTGTAATCTCCGTTTGTTCCGCAGGTCTGAATATGTATGCCGTATCTGCCTGCTATCTCACCCAATCTTTCCGCCAACTTTAATTTGTCCTCTTCGGTTAAGGGAATGAGTTCGGGCATATTCCTTTGCAGTTTTTTATACATTTCAACAAAACTGAAAATACAGCGGTCTATGAAAGGTGCAAGCCGTTTTGCCATATATTCAAAAGTTTCAAAGTGTTTTTCCACCGTGTATTTTTCTGTAAGCAAAACAGGGTCGTACCGCCAAGCTATTCTTTCCT
This sequence comes from Clostridia bacterium, assembly GCA_029061495.1. Classification (GTDB taxonomy): domain Bacteria; phylum Bacillota; class Clostridia; order Christensenellales; family Borkfalkiaceae; genus Coproplasma. The sequence continues at coordinate 4,793 of JAIDRX010000140.1, read as the reverse complement.
TGCCGACGATTGACGCAAGCTTTATAAGCGTTTGAATACTTGTATCGATATCGGGAACATTCGGTTCAACGTCCTTTCCGTATGCAGTGATAGTGTAATGAAAATAAGTACGGTATTTGTCCGTAATCTCTTTAAGGCGCGGAAGTATCGGCGCATAATTTTTTGAACAGAACATTACCAAATCTATCTTATCGGGCGAAAGCTCGTACCGCGTAACCTTATTCGGAAACAGCGGATTGCGCGTTAAAACGTAACCTTCGGCAAACCTGTTCAACAGCCATTCGGAATAATATTGAACCGTATCAGTTCTTGCACCGGTATTAAGTATCATTGCTCTGCTCCTCTATTGTCAGCATTAAGTATACCGCATTTATTTTCTGATAAAGCAATTATCTCTCTCAGTGCCATTTTCGTCTAAAACGTATCTCTCGACTTTCATGTGCAAATCGTATTTTTCACGCAAGGCGGCGATTTGCCCCATTAAGGGCAAACTGTGGTGTATATCAAGTGCGTTTTGGTCTTGCCAACTGTCAATTAAAAGCACCGTTTCCGAATCGTCGACAGGCAAAAAATAGTCGTACCGCAAATTACCTTTTTCATTGCGGATTGCTTGCACGATACCCGACGAAATCATTTCCTTTGCAAATTTAACTGCGTTACCGTCTTTACCGCTGTAATAAATATTTACTGTAATAGCCATAATCCCCAGCTTTACTTTACTGAATTTCGTTTGCCGTATCCTGAGTTTTATTATCTAATCTCTTTAAAATTTTACGGAAACGGAAAAAGAAAATAGTTCCGCACAACGTAGCCGCAATACTGTCCGCGGCACATTCAGCCCAATAAACGCCGCCTACGCCAAGCGCCAAAGGGAACAAAAACGCAAAAGGAACAAGCAGAATAATCTTTCTTAAAACGGCGATAAACAGGCTTATTTTAGCCTCGGTTACTGCAACGAAGGTTGTCTGGCAAGCGCGTTGAATACCGAATATCAACATACCCGCAACGAACACAGGCAAGTATTTATCGGTAATTTTCAGAACCTCGGCATTACCCGTAAACATCCGTCCGAACAAGTGCGGGAAACATATCATCATAACAGCCGCAACCGAACAATATGCCCAGCATACTATCACTGTAATAAAGAAAGCGCGCTTTAATCTGTCTTTATTTTTTGCTCCGAAATTGTAAGACAGCACCGGTGTAACGCCTTGCGTGAATCCAGAAACGGGTACGGATATCAGCATCATAACACTTTGCAGTACGGCAAGCGACGATACGTGCAAATCACCAAAACCTTCACCTGCCTTATCGCCGTAGTGTTTTAATCTGCCGTTGAGTACAAAACCTATTACCGATTCCGTAGCCGACATAACGAATGGCGCAAGCCCCAACCCGAAAATTGCACCCATAATTTTGAAATCGAGTTTCATATACTTATAATCGAGCCGCAGAGTCGCATTCTTTTTCAGAAGCACGCAAATTATGAAAATACAGCTTGCAAGCTGACTTATTACGGTAGCGATTGCCGCCCCTTTTATGCCCATCTTAAAAGTAAATATAAACAGAGGATCAAGCCCGATATTAAGCGCGGCGCCTATAAGCATACCGAACATAGCCATTGCGCTTTTGCCCTGCGCCGTAAGAAACGTATTTAACCCTACGCTCAACTGCACGAAGAGCGTGCCGATAAGGTAAAAGGATAAATAGTCTTTTGCATAGTGATACGTATTTTCGCTTGCGCCGATAACGTACAACAGCGGACGTTTTGCAAAAAATGCAGTCAGCCCGAGAACGACCGAAAATACGCACAGCATAACGAAACCGTTATTCAATATCTTTTTGGCGCGTTCGGGATTGTTTTCACCCAAAGCCTTTGCCGCGAGCGGCGCGCCTCCACCCGATACGAACGAAGAAAATGCGGATATAAGCGTAAGAATCGGCGCACACAAGCCTAACCCCGCCAAAGCGTAGCCGCCAGTGTCCGCCATATTGCCTATATAAATTCTGTCAACTATGTTATACAACAAATTTACCAACTGCGCCAGCACGCAGGGTATACCCATTTTCAAACACAGCTTCCATATTTTCTCGGTACCGAGCAAATCTTCTTTTGCCATAACCCGCCGTTCTTCTCCGTTTACCTTCTATGATAATATCAACAGAATTTCGTTGCTTGTAAATTATATCACTTTTAACTCTGTTTTACAAGCAATGCACGACGGTAGATATAAATCATATACTCGTATGAAAACATTTGTCCAGCGCATTTGTTTTGCAATAATTATTTGTTGTGAAAAAAACTTTTTTATGGTATAATTCTGCATTGAGGTAGTTACACTATGGCAAGAGATTTTTCGTCAAGGGACGCTAAAAATTTAATAACCAAACATAACGCTTTATTATCGTCTCTAAAAGACGCGGCAAAGCTTAGCGGCATCCTTAAAGAAAATATAAAAAAAGCGGCTGATACTCTTGTAGTTCAAGAAATTTTAACTATTTTAAGAGGCGTTCCCGTTGAGGAATTAAACCGCGAGAAAAACGGAATCAGAGTCAAAGCGCTGATAGACCATAATTTTACGACTATGGCTGATTTGTACGTTGCTTCCGTCTATAACATTACCGCAGTCCGCGGCATAAGCGAGGATACGGCATATACCATTAAAAGAATTGTTAATAGCTTTGTTGAAAAGACAAGAAACGAAATCAAAATCAGATTAAGCGTTGATAATAAAAACAAATACTCGGCAAATCTTGTAAGGGCTGTTTCGATTTATAAAAACAGTTTGCCTCACATACAAAAATGCGACGATATAATTTTTGATCAAAGCGAAAACATAATAGATAACATAGCAGACTTAAAGCCTGCTACAAACGGTTTGCGCTGGCTGTTTACCTCTAAATCTACAAAATCGAAGGCTACGGAAGCATATGCAAATTTAAAAGAGTTGACAGACGGCAGTTACGGTGCTGAAGTCCGCTCTACTCTATCGGCGTTGAATAAGCTCTCCAACACAAGCCTCGAAGACGCCTGGTCCGACTTTACGTTAGACAACGTCAGGTTTTATAACATATTGGAAGAAACCAACCCCGGTCTTTTAGGTACAGACGACGCTTTGTACGGTTTACCCGAAGATTTAGCGCGCCAGATACAAGACGAGTGTTTCTTCCCCGACGGATTAAAATGTACTTTACGCCGTTATCAGGAATGGGGTGTAAAATATATCCTCCATCAGGAAAAAGTTTTGCTTGGCGACGAAATGGGCTTGGGCAAAACAATTCAAGCTATCGCAGCTATGGTTTCGCTGAAAAATACGGGGGCAACGCATTTCGTTGTTGTCTGCCCTGCAAGCGTTGTTACAAACTGGTGCAGAGAAATTGCAAAGCATAGCTTATTGAGAGCGACTAAAGTTCACGGCAACGACAGAAAAAACGCTTTAAAATGCTGGTTGCGCACGGGCGGCGTTGCGGTTACCACTTATGAAACCACTCCTCACTTCGAGCTGGAAAACGACTTTAAATTTGCGATGTTAGTCGTTGACGAAGCTCATTATATTAAAAACCCATACGCAAAACGCACGATACATACAAAGGCGCTATGCCGTCATGCCGAAAGGCTGTTATTTATGACAGGTACGGCACTTGAAAATAAAGTCGACGAAATGATTTCGCTTATTTCGATACTACAGCCTAAAATTGCCGAACAGGTACAGGGCCTTGCTTTTATGGCCTCCGCTCCTCAATTCCGCAATAAGGTTGCGCCAGTATATTACCGCAGAAAGCGCGAGGACGTTTTGACGGAATTACCCGAACTTATCGAAAGTAAAGAATGGTGCGCTATGTCAAAAGATGAAGAGCAAATTTATGAAGACGCTATTTTGGGCAAACATTTTACGGAAGCGAGGCGTGTTTCCTGGAATATAGATAATTTAAAAAACTCATCAAAGGCAAACCGCTTAAAGGAAATTGTCGAAGAAGCCGAAGCAGAAGACAGAAAAGTAATCGTTTTCTCGTTTTTCCTCGATACCATACGCAAAATTCATATGTTTTTAGGGCAAAGGTGTTTAAACCCTATTAACGGGTCCGTAAGTCCGCAAAGGCGGCAGGAAATTATAGACGAGTTTGATAAAGCTCCCGCCGGCAGCGTTTTGGTGGCGCAAATACAGTCCGGCGGTACGGGGTTGAATATTCAGTCCGCAAGCGTCGTAGTTATATGCGAACCGCAATTCAAGCCCTCGATTGAAAACCAGGCAATTTCAAGGGCTTACAGAATGGGGCAATCGCGCAACGTGCTTGTTTACCGCCTGCTTTGCGAAAATTCAATCGACGAGAGAATTACCGAATTGCTCGAACAAAAGCAGGCCATTTTCGACGCGTTTGCGGATAAGTCGGTATCCGCTCAGCAAAGCCTGGAAATCGACGATAAAACGTTCGGCGAAATTATTTCAGAGGAAATTGCAAGAATAAACGAAAAGCGCGGGATTTCGGCTGCTAACGTCCTCCCCTCCGAAACGGGGGAAAAGTAAATGACCAGACCGAATTTTGAAGATATAAAAACTTATGACGAATTTATTAAATACTATTGGTATTTAGAAGAATTGCGTGCAATATGCAAAAGTCTGCACTTAGAATATATCGGCGGCAAAATTGAATTAAATAATATAATTAAATCGTACTATGAGGGCATAGTTATTCCGCATAGACCAAAAACAGCATTAAAGCGCACAACGGAAAACCTGACGCTTGAAACGGGTTTAATTGATTGCGGCTTCACTTTCGGGCAACGGTTCAGA
>JAIDRX010000014.1 GCA_029061495.1 Clostridia bacterium | reverse complement strand
CCGATGGATTTTGCTCTCGGAGATGGGTTTACTAGTCAGGTGTTTTATCGTGTGTGTGGATATTAGACAAACTATAAAGGTTTTTATAGTGTGTGTTGTAACAACACACACTATGGGGCGCCCCATAATTTTTTTTCGTTTTCTATATTATAATATGAAAATTTTTATTTGTCAATACTTTTTACAACTCGAAACCGCTTACAAACTGCTTGCCGTTTAAGTAGTTTAAACTGCCGTCAAAGCAAAAGGCAAGCGTTTTGGATACTAAGCACTGCCGCTTTAAATTGTATTTTTTATTTAATGCTTCGTCGCCGTATTTATTGTCGCCCAAAACGGGACAGCCGATATGCGCCGTGTGCGCACGTATCTGGTGGGTCTTGCCTGTGTGCAACGTTATTCTTACAAGCGCGGTATCTCCGCGGCTTTCTATTACCCGATACTCGGTTACAATTTTTACCGCGCCCCTTTTCTCTACATCGTACACCTTAACGGTTGAAGTTTTTTCGTCCTTTAAAAGGTACGCGGTCAAAGTTGCGCTTTGATTTTTAAAGTTGTTTTTGCATAATGCAATATACGTCTTTATTGCTCTGCGCTCTGCAAACGCGCTTAAAAGCTCGCCCTCGGCAGTCTTATTCTTTGCAAAAACTATGAGCCCCTGGGTGTTTCTGTCAAGGCGGTGAACGGCGTAAAACTCGCCTTTTGCGCTGAGCTCTGACAAAAGCGCCTCACTGCTCACGCCCGAGTACTTGTCCGCAACGTAAATATTATCGTCCTCGAAAACTACGTTGTGGCTAAGCTTCCCTTCCTGCTTGGACGAGGTATAATACACAACCTCGTCGCCAAATTTTAGCGCAACGTTTTTGCTTACGCGCAAGCCGTTCACCTTAATATCCTTTGAACGAAGCAAAGCCGCAAAGCAAAAACTGCCCTGCGGATAAACCGAGTCGGTAAAATCTTTTAAGGTTGTATCATTAGTAACTTGAAAAGTTTTCATAGACCGAAAAGTAAATGGATAAGGTACGAGCCGAGGAAGGCTATGACCGTCTGCACGACAAAACACTTTATCGTAAATTTGACCCCCGCCTCTTTGCACGAAGCGGAAAATGCCGAAACGCACGCGGGGCACAAAAGAACGAACGAACACATTGCAAGCGACGAGGCTAAGTCTAACCCGGTGCCGAGGGGCATAAGCATTGCGACCGTTGCCGCAACGTTTTCCTTGGCGATAAAGCCGCATAGCGCCGCATACGCAAGCCGCCAGTCAGAAATGCCCATAGGGTAAAATATAGGCGTTAAAATAAAGCTTATTACGGCAAGCATGCTTTCGTCTTCCGCAACGTATTTAAACGAAAACGAAAAGTGCGATAAAAACCAGCTGATTATGCAAAACAGCAAAACCACGCCCGCCACCTTTATTATAAACCCTTTAAGATAAAAATACAACTTTTTACCCACGGCTTTAAACTGCGGCAGGGTTATGGGCGTAACTTCGGAAAGCATTCCTTCCTTTCCGCCCTTCAATAAAAAGGACAACAAAAGTGATAAGGCAAGTCCTGCAAAGTATAAACAGGTTATTACAGGGAACGGATTTTTGAAAAGGGGCGATAAAAAGGTTAAAAATACAGGGAGCTTTGCGCCGCACGGAATATACGGCAAAACGGCTATCGTCCTCTTTTGCGCGCTTTCGGTTGCGTATCCGCGCGTGGTCATTATTGCCGCCGCGGTACAACCGAAGCCCGACACGAGCGAAAAGGCTGCTCTGCCCGACAGGTTTACTTTTTCAAAAAGTCCGTCGGTTGCAAAGGCGAGCGCGGAAGTTATTCCGCTTTCGTCCAAAAGCGTTAAAAAAAGATACAGCACCGCAAGCTGTGGAATGAACGAAAGCACTCCTCCCGCCCCGCCGAGGATACCTTCCGATATAAGCGATTTGACCGCCTCGCTGTGCATTTTTGAAGTTATAGCGCCGCTGAGTTTATCGCAGATTAACCCCTCGGTTAAGTCCTTTAAAAGCGCCCCGGGCATCAGCGGATGAAAGGCTATAAAGAACATTGCGGCAATTGCGGCGATAAAAAACGCAAGCGCAAAATAGCGGTTATAAAATAATTTGTCCGCGCGGCTAAGCCCCTCGCGCCCCGCAGAGTATGCGGTAGACAGCGGCGCGCTCTGCTTTTTTATATTGAATTTTACTCCGCCCTCTATCTCGCGTTTAAGCTGTTTTGGCGGACAGGTAAATACGGGCACGCCGAGAGAGAGTGAAAGTCTTTCCGCGTCTAAACTTCCGCCGCGCCGTTTAAGCTGGTTAAGCTTAGTGATATATAAAATTACTGGCTTGCCGGTGTCGATAAGTCTGCGCGTTAAATTCAGGCTGTTTTCAAGCGTGAGCGCGTCTGCGACGTCGATAATTAAGTCGGCGCTTTTAATTTCATCCGCGGCGGAAACCTCTTCCATAGAATACGCGCTTAAAGCATACAGCCCGGGTGCGTCAACGTAGGTTACGCCACCCACCGTCTTTTCGGAAGGCGCGGTGGTTACGCCGTGGAAGTTGCCCGTGCGCAGATTACTATAAGTTAGCGAATTGAAAAGCGTGGTTTTGCCCGCGTTTGGGTTGCCCGCAAGTACCACTCGCTTGGTTGCGATATTTTGTTTGGCGGCTTTTGTCTTTATGCGCATAATAACCTCACATCAAAATTATTTGAAGTCGCAGTCGCGCAAACGACAAGGAAGGCGCGGTTTTTTGCAGGGGAGTTTACTATACGGTAAATGACCCGAAAAAAACGCAAGCCTGACGCCGTATTTTGCGATGAATGCGCCTTCAAGCCTCCACCTCTATCTGGCGCGCAAGCGCTTTACGAAGTCCTAAACGAACCGCGCCGCAACCTATCAGCACGCCAGACTTAAACAGCGAAAAGCTTAAAACGGTAACGCGCTTGCCTACCGTAACCCCCAACGAATCGAGCCTGGTCTTTGCACTGCCTTCAACGGTAATGCGGGTAATCTTGGCGCACTCGCCGCACTTTAAATCAAAAACGCTCATAACGTAATTTATGAGTGCGTTTGTCGAATAATGCTAAAACTAATCTTGCAAGCACTCTGCAAACAGAAGTAAGCCTATCTTTAAACCCTCTTTATAATAGGCAAAAGTTGTTTCGCTTTCATTCTCCATATTTTTATTAATAAATATTTCTAATTTCTCTTTTTGCTCATCGTTAAGTATCTTTTTTAAATCATCGTATAATTTTAAACACTCGTCGTCTAATTTACGGGCTGCCTCATTCCTCTCTATGTTTTCATACTGTCCGCGCACACCGTCAAAAATATCTTGTATTATAGAATACCGCATTTGCCAAACCTCACTTAGTATTGTTGTAAATTAATTATACAACTATAAAAACAAAAAAGCTCGGGTTAGCTCGGAAAGAGCTAGACTTTTTTACAACCAACTACCTTTTGGG
>JAIDRX010000139.1 GCA_029061495.1 Clostridia bacterium | reverse complement strand
TTCTTACAGTTGCAAGGCTTAAATCGAAAACGGTATCAAGCGTGCGCAAATCCTCGCTTACGAGAACTACGCCCGCAGAGTCGATAGCTACGTCCGTTCCGCTACCCATTGCAATGCCGACGTCCGCCTGTTTGAGCGCGGGGGAATCGTTTATGCCGTCGCCGACCATTGCAACGCAACCGCCCACTTTCTGAACGTTTGTTACGGCGTTCAGCTTATCCTCGGGCATAACTTCGGCAACAAATTCGTCAATACTTACGCTTTCGGCAACGGCTTTCGCCGTTTCCTGACCATCGCCCGTAAGCATAGCTATGCGCATATTGCGCGCTTTAAGCATTGCAATAGCCTGCGCGCTGCCTTCCTTTACGGTATCGGCAACGGCAATGAGCGCAAGCACACGCTTGGAGTTTGCAAAATAAAGCACCGTTTTGCCGAGCCTTGAAAGTTCCGCCGCCCCGCCGTTTACTTCTGCGGAAATTTTTATTCCCTTTAAAAGCTTAACGTTGCCTAAAAGGTAAGTTTCATTTTCGTACTTTGCGCGCGCCCCTTGTCCTACGGTATAGGAAAATTCGGAAACTTCCACTCCCTCGCCGACGTATTCGGTTACGCATTTGGCAAGCGGATGGTTCGAATTTTTCTCGATTCCGCACGCTATTTTTAATATACGCTCTCTGTCGCCCTCGAATACTTCAACGTCGGTAACCTGCGGTTTCCCCTCGGTTATCGTCGCGGTTTTATCAAGAAGGACGGAGTTAATTTCGCAGACCTTTTGCAGACTTTCGGCGTCCTTATACAGAACGCCCAGAGACGCCGCCTTGCCCGTTGCCGTCATAATAGCAACGGGCGTTGCAAGCCCGAGCGCGCAAGGACAGGAAACAACCAACACGCTTATTGCATACGTTATGCAGTGCTGTGCATTGAAGCCCTTATCAATTAAAAGCCAGATAACGAAAGTTAAAAGCGCTATTGCGGTTACCACGGGCACGAAAACGCCCGCAATTTTGTCCGCAAATTTTTGTATGGGCGCTTTACTTGCGCCTGCTTCCCTGACCATATTTATAATTTTGGAAAGGGTCGTCTCTTCGCCGACGCGGTCGGCGCGCATCTTTATAAGTCCGCTTTTAACGAGTGCGGCGGAAGTTACAGTATCGCCCACAGTTACCTCTACCGGCAGACTTTCACCGGTAATCGCGCACTTATCTACAAACGAACTTCCCAAAATTACTTTACCGTCAACGGGGATATATTCGCCCTGCTTTACTACGACTATATCGCCCTCTTTTACTTCCTTTACGGATATTGTTTTCTGCTGTCCGTCAACTTCGACGGTAACCGTGTCGGGGGCAAGCTTTAAAAGCTTTTCAATTTCGTCGCCCGCCTTCTTTTTTGACTTTTCTTCAAGCCACTTGCCTATATCGACGAAAACCAAAATCATTGCCGCGGACTCGAAGTGCAGGTTCATAGCGTCGCCCATAGGGTGCCCGACAAAAATTAATATTGTTAATACCAGGGACCATATAAACGACACACCCGAGCCTAGAGATACTAGCGTATCCATGTTGGGTACTTTTTTGAATACCGCAAGGGTGCCGTTTTTGAAAAACTCGTAATTTGCGCCGATTATCGCCGCCGAAAGAATAAGCTGATACAGCGCAAACCACCGCGAATTGCCCTTATGCGGATCTATAAAAAACGGCAACGGCGCGCCAAGCATATGCCCCATTGAAACGTACATAAGAGGCACAAGAATAACTATTGAAACGATAAAGCGGATAAAAAGCTTTTTATCGTGGCTTTTTGTTTTGACCTTAGGCTCGTCGCCCTCGTTGAAAACGCCGTAACCGAGAGATTTTACGGTTAAAAAAATACGCTCTTCGGAAATTACGCTTTCGTCGAACTCAACCCTCATACTCTTTGCCATGAGGCTGACTTCGCAAAGCGTTACTCCCTCTAATTTTCCGACCGCCCTTTCTATACCCGACGAACACGCCGAGCAGGTCATTCCCGTTACGTTATATCTTTTAATCAATTTCAACTCCGATAAAATTTATGTTGACAAAAACTTGTTATGGATATATAATAACACACGCTTTCAAATTGTCAAGAACGCACTTTAAAGTACGATACTTACCTTTTGGAAAGTAAGGAGCTTTTGCTATGGATAAAGATGTTTTAAAGTCGTGCAGCTGTCCTTTGGACGCAACCTTAGCGGTAATAGGCGGAAAATATAAAATAGATATAATATACTACCTTTTTGACAGAACGTTGCGGTACAGCCAAATTGCAAAGCTTGTAAACGCTACGCCAAAAATGCTTGCAGAACAGCTTAAAGAGCTTGAAAAAGACGGAATAATAAACCGCGTTTTATACCCCGTTGTTCCGCCCAAAACGGAGTACTCTTTAACCCCTCTCGGTGAAAAGCTTTGCGCCGCCGTTATCGAAATGTACAAATTCGGACAGACGCTTTACTCATTAAACGAGGTCAAGCCGAGGTGCGGTTGCAGTGAAGAACTTACAAGACTTTACGCTGTCTTAAACAAGTAAATTTACCGTTAAAAGTATAAAGCCTAATTCCTATTTTGTCAATAGGAATTAGGCTGTTTTAGTTTTAGTGAAGTTTTTCAAAAAAGTTATTTGTGGCAAGCTCTTCCTCTCTGCTAATGCCTGAGCCAAGCGCGAGCCGCACTTTTACCGTAGCCATTTCAAAGG
>JAIDRX010000138.1 GCA_029061495.1 Clostridia bacterium | reverse complement strand
TGCGCGGCGGTAACGACTTATCAGGCGATTTCCGGCGCGGGCAAGACCTTCGAGACCATGCCCGAAATTTGCGACAACGTTATACCCTATATCGGCGGCGAGGAAGAAAAGAGCGAAAAAGAGCCCCTCAAAATTTGGGGCGAAGTTAAAAACGGAAAAATTATCCCCGCTCCCTCCCCCGTCATTACGGCGCAGTGTTTGCGCGTTCCCGTTTCAGACGGACACACGGCGGCGTGCTTCGTATCATTCGACAAAAAGCCTTCAAAAGACGAAATTTTAAAGGCTTGGGACAGCTTTTCGGGCGAGCCGCAAAAGCTTAAACTCCCTTCCGCTCCACAGAAGTTTATACACTACTTCACGGAGGACAACCGCCCGCAGCCCTTCCTTGACAGGAATACCGAGCGCGGCATGGCGGTTTGCGCGGGACGCTTGCGCGAGGACAACTTGTTCGACTATAAGTTTATAGGTTTTTCACACAATACCCTGCGCGGCGCGGCGGGCGGCGCGGTACTGCTTGCCGAACTTTTGGCGGCTAAGGGCTACTTTGATTAAAGTTCACAAATAACAAAACAAAAGCTTAAAATAATATAAGAGGTTAAAATGACAGGTTTTTTCAGCGGAATCGCTACGGCTATGGTTACACCATTCGATAAAAAGGGCGTAAACTTTGACGAGCTCGGAAAAATGATTGAGTTCCAGATTGACGGCGGAACCGACGCGCTTGTAATTCTCGGTACGACGGGCGAGCCCGCCACTATGACAGAGGACGAAAAACAGGAAGTTATCAAATACTCCGTCAAAAAGGCCGCGGGCAGAATTAAAATAATTATCGGCACGGGAAGTAACGACACGGCAAAAGCCGTAGCTGCTTCAATTCGTGCGGAAAAGCTGGGCGCGGACGGAATTCTTGCCGTTACCCCCTACTACAATAAATGCACGCAGAAAGGCTTGTACGAATATTACAAGGCAATTTGCGACGCGGTAAAAATACCCGTAATTGCGTACAACGTTCCCTCGCGCACGGCGGTTAACATTTTGCCCGAGACTGCGGAAAAACTTTCGTACATACCCAACATGGCGGGAATTAAGGAAGCGAGCGGAAATATGGCGCAGGTTTGCGAAACCATGCGCCGCATACGCGGAAAGATGGACTTGTATTCGGGCGAGGACTTTTTGAATTTGCCCATGCTTGCAATAGGCGGCGCGGGGCTTATTTCAGTAACCTCGAACATTGCGCCCAAGTTTCTTAAAAAGATGTATACGCTGGTTACACAAAACAAGCTTAAAGAGGCGAACGAAATTCAGGATTTGTTACTCCCCTTGGAGGACGCTTGCTTTTTAGAGGTAAACCCCATTCCCGTAAAGGCGGCTTACAATATGATAGGCTTTAACGCGGGAGTTCCCCGCTCACCTTTGACCGAGCTTGAGGATAATAACAAGGCAAAGCTTTTAAAGGCAATTCGCGACGCGGGGTTAGAGACTGTATGATAAACGTACTCGTATGCGGTATAAGCGGCAAGATGGGCGCAAATATCGTAAACCTTTTAAAGGACGATAAAGAGGCGAAAGTAGTTTGCGGCGTTGATTTGCACGCGCCCGAAAACTGCGAAGTACCCGTCTACCCCTCCTTTGAAAATATTAAGGAAAAGGTTGACGTTATAATAGACTTTTCATCCCCCGCAGTAATCAAAAGCGAGCTTGACTGGGCGGTTAAAAACAAAGTACCCGCAGTGCTTGCTTCGACGGGTTACAGCGAAAACGATTTAAAGTTTATAGACGACTGCGCGAAAAAGGTTGCAATTTTCAGGACGGCGAATTTCTCGCTCGGCGTAAACCTGCTTGTAAAGCTCGTAAACAAAGCCGCCGAGGTTTTGGGTGAAAGCTTTGATATCGAGATTATCGAAAAGCACCACAATAAAAAAGTTGACGCGCCCTCCGGTACGGCTTTGATGCTTGCCGACAGCGCGAACGCGGCTTTTGAAAACAGTAAAAAGTATCTAAACGGCAGAGAAGGTATCGTCGGGAAGCGCGGAAACGAAATAGGAATACACGCCGTGCGCGGCGGAACGATAGTCGGCGAACACGACGTTTTATTTGCTGGCGAGGACGAAATTATTACCCTCTCCCACTCGGCGCGTTCTAAAACCGTTTTTGCGGCGGGAGCAATTAAAGCCGCAAAGTGGGTTGCAGGCAAACCCGCAGGCAAGTATGATATGAACGACGTTTTGGAAAATCTTTAATAAATAAAAACCCCCTTCCGTTTCTCACGGAAGGGGTGTTTGCTTTTTATAATTAATTATCTGTGGAAGTTGCAGCCGCAGTAATTGCAGCCGCCGCGCCTTCGGGAGTGGTTACCGTAGTACTTCCGAAATTGCTGAAGGTATAAACAGCCTTTATTGTAACTTTAGAGGAAATACCTAATGCTTCGTTAGTCGTTTCGTTGGTTCCCTCTTGCAAAACGCCGACAACGTAGCCGCCCTTAACGGAGATGGTTACTGTTGCTTCCTGACCGTAGCTGTACAACGTTGCCGTATAGAAACCGTCCTTATAAGTGAACGCCGAATACAGTTCGGAAATCGTAGTAGTTGCGCCCTCCTTGGTTGTAGACAATTTAGCCGACGCTAAAAAATCAGTGTTGCTGTTGTCTTTAAAGTTGGATGCAAGCGTTTCTGCCGAAGGATAAGTGTATGAATCATCAACATACCACTCGTTTTCCTCGCTATCGAATTCGGTAGACCAAATAGTAAGCGCCCGCGCCTCGATATATTCTTTATACGTTTCGGACTCTTCACCGTCCGTTTCGCCCATCAACTCGCCGCCGGACGTTTTATCGGTATATGAAGACTCGGCATAATATTTTTTATTTGTGAAATCATAATATGAAGTTTCCGTAGAATTAGAAGTATAATTATAAGTTACGGATTTATCTCCAATCTTACCTGTAGCCGTTACCTGATAATCGTTGGTAAATGTTGAGGTGTAATTTTCAGCCCCTGCAGTAGCGGCGATAGCCGTCTTCCACTGCTCCTCTGAAACCTGTTCGCCCTTCTGAAGTCCGTTACCGCTATCTTTTTTGCAGGCGGTAAGCCCGATGATTCCCGCAGCCGCTACAGCGCCTGCCAGTAAAACTGCCATTGTCTTTTTACGCATATAATTCTCCTTTTTGAGGAGCTGGAAAATTCAGACTGTGCTATGCATATGCATAGCACAGAGGGGCGCCCCTCTGATTTATTTTTATATATTTTATCACACTGAAATTTAAAATGCAACTTTTTAAGCAAGCGAAATTTTATCCGAAATACTGCGGATAAATATTCCGCGCTTTACGCCCTCATCAATACAGCCCGATACAAAGGTTAAAAGCTTGTCGCTCGAGCGCGGCACTTTGAGCTCTTTTAAAACGGCGGGGATAAGCTCGTCCGCGTAAACGCTGACCTTGCTTAAAAGTATTCCCTTGATAAGCGAGATAACGTCGTACGGCGTAAAGTCGGTATCGGTCGTGCGGACAAAGCTTCCTTCCTCCACGCGGTACCTGTCGAACACCGAATACTTATCCGTCCTGAAATAGTAAACGTTGCCGAGCATTCCGTAGCTTCCTAAACCGCACTTGTCTATAAGCGAGCGCAATTTGCTTTCAAGCTTGACTCCGTACTTGGTTATGCCGAATGCGGACAGCGTGCGCCGCATTAAAAACTGCAAGGATATGGGCTCTTCCGCGGCTACTATCGTTTTTATAACGCGCATAACTTCCGCGTCGTTCGCGCCGCATAAAATATACTCGGGCGGGCGGTCTTTGGTTTCAACCTTTGCAAAGCGGTAAGGCTTTTTGAAGCTGACGGCGGAAGGCTTTCCATCGGAAGTAAGCTTGTCGAGGTAGTCCTTTATCTTTTTAATTTCGCGCTTGGGGTTGTTGAAAAAGTTTATGGCGTACAGCCTCACAACGTTCCAGTTGTTGCGCTTTAAAGTCTGGACCTGTAAAACCGTTCTGTCCTTTACGGAGAAGGTATTCGCACCGTCGCAAAGCACCGCCAAAATAAAGTTGTGTTTGTTTCTGGGGTCTACCACCGCAACGTCTATCTTGAAGTCGGATACGCCCACGTCGCAACGGCAGTCGTAGCCGTAAGCGGAAAGCTCTTCCGCAATAAACTTGCCTATGCCCTGCTTGTTTAAAATAATTTCGTCCTTTTTGACGGAAATGTTCGTCCTGCCTTTTTCGGCAAATTCCAAAAAGGCTTTAAGCCCCGCAACGCCGCGCGAGGTCGTACGCGACATGTCTATCATCGAGTAGCGCATAGACGAGAATACAACCATCTCTTCCCTTGCGCGCGATACCGCAACGTTAAGTCTGCGCCAGCCGCCGAACTGATTCAAAGGTCCGAAGTTCAATGAAATTTTGCCCGCCTTGTCGGGACCGTAGCATACGGAAAAGAGAATAACGTCTCTCTCGTCGCCCTGAACGTTTTCAAGGTTTTTGACGAACAGCGGCTCCTCGCGCTCGTACGCGATAGTCTCTAATCCCTTTTGCGCAATTTTTTTGGATAAAAGTCTTTCGATATATACCTGCTGGGGCGTGCTGAAGGTTACTATTCCTATGCTCGAGTTGCGCAGTTTTTCGTCCTTTAATCTGCGGATAACTTCGTTGACGAGCGCCTCCGCCTCCTGACGGTTGCACTTGGATAAGCCCCTCTCGTAAACTCCGTCCTCGATATATTTAAGCTGAACCTTGCTGTCCAGCGCGTCGGGCGAGGGGTAAGTGCAAAGTCTGCTCGAATAATACATAATGTTTGAGAAAGCAATAAGGCTTTCGTGCTTGGAGCGGTAGTGCCAGATAAGGTGCTTTTCGGGTATGCCGAGGGCGAGGCAGTCGTCGAGGACGGACTCTAAGTCCTCCGTTTCGGGATTTTCCTCGTCCTGACCCGAACCCATAAAGAACGACGTCGGAGGCATTTGCTTGGGGTCGCCGACGATTATCGCGCTCTTTGCGCGCGCAAGCGAGGGCACAGCCTCGCAAGTGGGCATCTGCGAAGCTTCGTCGAAAATGACCATATCGAAAAGGTTTGAATCCGCCGGCAGATACTGCGAGACGGTTATGGGGCTCATGAGCATACAGGGCGCGACGACGCGCAACAGCTCGGGAATTTCCGAAAACAGCGTGCGCAAATTAAGCCCGCGCATATTGCCCTTTATACTGCGCTGGAAAGCCATAAGCTCTAACGCGAGCGCTCCCTCCGTCTCCTTTGCGGGAAGTCTCGATATTAAGTCCGCGCGCAATTTTTCGCGAGTGAGATACGAGAAGGCTTCAAGCATCTGCGAGAACGAAGCCGCCGTTTCCTCCTGAACGTTTGCCGAGAAAGACGAAAGATATTCGTCCGCGGGAATGTTGGTCTGTATAAAGTTGCGGTAAACGTTTTTACGGAAGGACGACAGAATCTGCTTTCCGTTTATCCTGCCGCTTTCCATAGCGTCGGTGATAAAGGTCAGGCCGCTTTCGTTAAGCTTTTTGGCGGTAGCCTTATACATACACCACGCAGGCAACATATCGATATTGTCAATAAGCGAGGTGCACTTTGCAGTGAAGTATTCGAAAATGTCTTCCTGAATTTCACACTCTTCCGCCTTAATTGTTTTTAAGAAGTGGTCGCGACTTCTTGCAAACGCGGCCGCCGCCGAAATAAGCCCTGAGATAAGCGGTTTTAACTGTCCGTTCGATGCACTCGTGCAGACGCTGTTGAAGGCGTCGGCGTTGTAGTCCATAAATACCGAACCGCACAATTTATGCAAATTGTACAGGGGGCGCAAAAACTCCTCTCTCTTTCTGTCGTTTATGCCGCCGCCCATACTTAAAAAGTTACAGCTTAAATCCGTATTCGAGAGTATTCTGCTCCTCGCCTTCTCTATTTCGTAAGCGCGCTTTATCCACTCGGTTTCGTCCTTTTCCTTTAAAGGCTTTGTAGAGCATTTATTTATGCGCTTTAATACGGCTAACAGAACTTTTGACGAGCGGTAATTGTCTCCCCAGTTATCTAGCTCGCTTTCTATTTTGTCGGCGAACTTCGAGATGTCGGGGAGCGATTTGAAGTTTGCAAGCCAGTGCTTTACCTCACTGTCGTAGCGCAGGTTTGCATTATAGAATTTATAGAAGGCGTCCTCGTCGCACTCGAAAAAGTCGCTCAGCTCGTCGCTGCGCAATATGCTTGCAATCTCAACTAAGTTTTCAAGCTTTTTATTGGTGAAGGTGCTTACGCGCTGGTTGAAGGTATCGAGGAAAAGACCGAGGTAATTTTTGATATGCTTTAACTCGGCAAGAACTACTTCCGCAGAGCATAAAACCGCGTTTTTGGTACTGCTGTCGCACTCGGTCAAATTGACCTCGGCAAAGGGCGAGCGGTAAACTCCGCCGCACTCGTTTGCCGCCGCCTGCGCGCATATCAGCATACTTTCGCACTCTTCAAACTTCTGCTGTGTAAGCGTATCGTAGAAGGTGCTTTCGATATTTACAAGCTCGGGAGCGTTTTTGTTTTGAAGGTAATAAACTATTCCCTCGTAAACGGAAACGCCCAGTCTGCGTTTTTTATGAAGGGCGTCTAAAGGTGCTTTTAACGCCGAGCGCGTTTCCTTAATTCTTTCGCCAGCACCCGTGAATTTGTCGCCGTCGAAGCTTCCCGAAAGCGCCAAAGTGTTTTCAATAGAGCGGACGATTTCACCCTTGTCCGCGGACTTGCCCGAGTGAAGCTCTAAGCAGAAATCGCCTATACCGATATCGGACAAACGCTTTTTAACGACCTGCAGTGCCGCCTGCTTTTCCGCAACGAAAAGTACGCGCTTGCCGTTATAAAGTGCGTTTGCGATTATGTTGGTTATAGTTTGGCTTTTGCCCGTACCGGGAGGGCCGTGTAAGACGAAGGTCGTTCCCTTTGCAGACTCGGCAACAGCCGCGTACTGGGTACTGTCGCAGGACAGAGGCACGATAACCTCGCAGGGCTCGCCCTCGTCCTCGCTCGTGCCCGAAAGCTTATTTTCCGCAAGTTTGTTGGTGTTTGTCAAAAGGCTTGAAATAAGAGGATTTCTTTTATACTCGGTAATGTTCTTTTTAACGTCCGCCCACATTGCGTAGCGTGCAAACGTGAACTGCGAAAGGTAAATATCCTCGTAGACGAACCAGCCCTTCATATTGGCGGTCTTTGCGCGGAATACGGCGAGTATCTCTTTGGGTGAAAGTCCCTTGCCTTCCACTCCGCGGACGTCTATGCCGAACTCCTGTTTTAAAAATTCTAAAAGGGTCGTATTGACCTCGTAGCCGTCGCCGAGCTCTAACGCAACCCCCTGAGTTTTGGTGCGCTTGACGTTTACGGGCAATAGGGCTATGGGGGCGTACTTGTCCTCCCTGTCGCCCTTGCCGCGCCACTTCAAAAAGCCGAATGCAAGGTACAAGGTCTTTGCGCCCGCTTCCTCTTCCGCCGTGTGCGCCTTTCTCATTAAGGTGCCCGCAATTTCAGTCAAGGCGTCCGCGCCCGAGTAACAGCGCATTTTGCCGGCTTTAAGCTCGATAGAGATAAGCTCGCCCATATTCTTAGTGCCCGCGCCGCCGAAGTAGGTTGCATTCTTTATAGGCGTTGTGTTGGGCAAAAGGCTGAACTTGTCTTTACTTTCAAGCTTTTCGCAAAACGAAGTTAAGTCTGCCGAAAGGATATGCAGACAGTCCCTCGTGTATCTGAAATTTAAGAGGTTGTTTTTTAAAGATAAATCTAAAAGGCGCCTTTGCCAAGCCTTGTCCTTTGAGACCGTTCTATCAAACTCGTACTTGCTTGCGTCTATTACCTCGCGCGGCTTTTCCTCAAAGGAAAGCTGTCTGTCGTTTAAAAGCTCGTAGCCCGAAGCAGTCTTTATCTTTAACGGCAGAGGGAAAATTCCGCCTACTCTACAGCGCCTTACATCGAGGCAGATATCGAAAGCGTTGCTTCTTAAAAAGGTAGTGAAGTGCGCTTCGCTCGTCGTAAAGCTTGCGTTTTTGTGCGTGAATAAATCGTCCGCGTCGAATATGGCGAGGTTGTTTACGCCGTCGGTAACGTACTTTTCAATTACCGACATATCGTCCTGTATGGGAGAGGAAAAACAGCTTTCGTACAGCCAAACGCCGACGCCAACTTTCTCTTTACCTATAACTATGACGGGGTGAAGCTTAGTCGCCTCGAAGCAGGACGCCGCGAAAAGGGCAAGCTCTAACGGGGTTGCCTTTTTATCCCGGAATATTGCGCTTATATCGCCTGCGCGTACGACGTCGGTCATATCTCCGCCGTCGGAGCGGTCTAAGTTGAGTCTGCGGATAGCCGCAAAAATAGAAGCCGCGGCGTTTCTTACCCCGTTTTTATCGTTTGCCGAATACCCGCTCCACTCGGACGAGTAGCCCCAGGTTTTAAGCTGTAAGCCCGCTTCGGCTAAAATTTTCTGGCAGTCGGCAAGCTTGGGACGGACGAACGCGGAAAGCATTTCGGCATTGCCCGAAAGTCCGCTCCAACAGTCTATAGGAAGGGCTAAAACGTGGGCTTTGAGAGTGCAGATAATGTCCTTGCCGCTCATAAGCTTTACCTGAACGGTACACGAAGTCGGCTCGTCAAGGTCAGCAAGATACTGGGGGTTTAAAAGATTTTCCGCCGTAACCTCTATACTGCTTTCGTGCGGAATTTCGTCCACGGTAATTTCCGCGGGCAAAATCAGCTGGGTAGAGCCCGTTATGCAAACTGTAATTTCGTTTGCGCTCTCCTCCGCGCGGTTGAAAATTTTAAACGACGTGAAAAGAGGTATGCGGCAATAATAAGTCGCATAGCTGACAGAGTTTAAAATTTCGCCTTCAAGCTCGATAGTGTCGTGTTGTTTTTTCGTCTTAGCTTTATTTGCCATATCTTAGGTTGCCTCTTTAAAATTTTAAGGTAATATAAATTATATCATTTTTAACCGCCCACTGCAAATGCGTGAGCGGCTTTTTTACGGTTTTTTATTTTATTGCCAACATTTATCTATTTAATAATTGCAAGGTCTTTAAGTGCGCGCGTGTAGGCAATATATTTTTCGTTATCGGTCATATCTGCGTCCGCAACGGCTACGGCGGTAAACTCTAAACCCTTGCTTTCATACACCGTCATAATATTGATTTTGGTCTTTGAAATGCGCTGCGACTCGCGTAAGATATTGTAGCTTTTGCGCGCGAATTTTTCAAGCCCCGCCTCGGTTGTAATTACGGCGCGAAGCCCCTTTTTATCCGTCAAATATCTTGTTACCGAGCGAGCGTCGATATACTCCACTTCGCTTCCTTCAAAGCCTATCGCGGTCATATCTATGCCCAGATTTTTTGAAACGAAGTCTACTATGCGGTTAGTGTTGCGGTAGTTTAAATTTAAATTATGGACTTCGAAGCCGAGCTCCGCCCAGTCTTTAATGCCGCGGTAGCTTGTGATATTCTGCTTTAAATCGCCGAACACGTTAAACGAAGCCCTGTCGTTTACCGCCTTTAATACTGCGTACTCCGCACGCGAAATATCCTGCGCCTCGTCGATAAACAAAAACGCGTACTTAGGCGAAAGCGGAAAACCGAGTTCGGTCAAAATAAGACTTAGCGCGAACGGGTCGAAGCGGCAGAGCTTTTTTGTAGGCATGCCGTAGCGCGTTTTTATTTTTTTGACCGTTTCGCGGTAGAAAAAACGGACGACGTCGAACGTGTTTTCGCACTTGCCGATATTTACATAATAGCTGTCGCCGCGCAAAACGTCGGCAAAATCGTACAGAGGAATAAACGCGTTTGCAATGCGCTGTATGCGCGCGGAAACCACGTCGATTTCCTTTTTTAATTCTTCGCGCTTTTGTATTCTGTCGGCGTAGGTCAGCCTCTCCTCGCCGCCCACGTTTATTTTGTAACGGCGCAAATCCGAAATTTCTTTGTCGACCGAACCGCGCAAATCGTTTAAGTCGGAAAGAGCGGAAAGACAAATTTTTTCGGAATACCGTCTTATGAATTTAAGCGACTTGTAAAAGGATAAAAGCTGTCTGTAAAAGTACGCGTAGCCCTGTCCGCCGCTTTGGGTGAAAACTCCCAAAAACTCGCGGACGTCGGACACGCAGTTAAACATATATCTGAATTGCTTTGTGTAGTAAAGTCCGCCGTCAACCTTTTCCTTAATTTCGCCGAGCACGCACCTTCGCACGCGGAGCGACGCATTTTTGATAAAGCCGTATTCCTCTTCCTGCCCGGCGCATGCGGCGGAGATAGCCTCGGTTACATCCTTGCAGTCGTCAGACGTGAACATACCGTAAACGCCGTCGTAAATTACGGCAAGTTTGCGTCTTATGTCGTCGGTGAATTTCTGCGAGTACACGTACGATAAAAGCTGTTCGGGCACGGGCTGGGCAAAGTCTATCCTGTCCGAAATATCCACGCCTGCGTTTTTCAAAAGATTTAGAAAATAGCAGTCAAGAGTTGACGTCTTTACCTTTTCAAGCTCTAAGATAGTTGCAAGCTCGTCAATGAACGCGTTGAACGAGTCGGACGGAGTTATGACAAGAACGTCTGACGGGTGCAGGCTGTCGTTGTTATATAAAATGTACGACAGTCTGTGCAGTAAAATCATAGTCTTGCCGCTACCTGCAACGCCCTGTAAGACGAACTGCGCGCGCTCGGGCAAGGTGATTATGCCGTACTGCTTTTCCTGAATGGTTTCTATTATGTCGGTTATCTCGCTCTTTTCTTTGCGGCTTTCGAGAATTTCTCTTAAAAACGGATCGAAAATGAGCGACTCGTCGCGCCCGCCTATTTCCTCCTCGGAAAGGTAGTCTTTTACGGAGAGGTACTCGTTTTTCATATCGAGGACCTTGCCGCTCTGCGTCCTTATGGCGCGGCGCAATATAAGCTTATAGTCGTAGTCGTTTATGGTGAAAGAGGTCAGCGATTTTTGGTAATACCTGCGTGCAAGCGGTGCGCGCCAGTCTACAATTTCAAGCCCCTCGTCGCCGCGCTTGCCTATATAGTAACTGTTATAACCCTCTTTTGAGTCCTCTAAATCCATTCTGGCAAAATAAGTTTCGTCAAAGAATGGCTTGTACGAGCGGACTTTATTTTCAAGCGTGCGGATTTCGGCGTTCAGCTCTAAAACGCGCCTGTAGCCCTCCGCGTTGTGCTCCTCTGCGGAATTTATTGCGCGCCGTTCGTTTTTAGCCGCGTTTATCCTTGAAATAAGCTTTTTTAAGTAAAGCGCTTTAAGCATTACCATTACGGCTTTTAAGTGCGCGGATTCGTACTCCCTCTGTTTGTCGTAATCGAGCAAATCGAGGAAGAAGTTTTTGTCCGCCTGCTTACGCGGATTTATTAAGTTTTTAACCTTTTCAAATTCCGTCATTAAAAAACCTGCCGACAATTAAGTATACCATAGCCGTAAGGAAAATGCAACAGACTAAATTTGTCGCATTTTACCCTTTTTTAAGTTTGCAAATGACACAATATTCTTTTTTTTATCACAATTAAAGACAAATTTTGCAACGGCTTAAAGTATATAATGAGGTTATGCGTTTTAAGATAAATTTTAAAAGCGTAATAATGTACGCCGCGTACGCTTTGGCGGCGGTTTTTATGAACAAAGCCGTGGACGGAGTACCGCTATCTTTGGGGCTGTACTTTGCTATGCTTTTGTGCGGCACAAACCTCATTGCAACGCCTATACTTTACGTTGCCGCCTCGGTTGTGCATTTAAACCTTATATCGAGTCTTTTAAGTCTTTTCGAGGCGGGCTTTTTGTGCCTTGTAACATTTTTGTACCGCCGCACGAAACGTAAAATAAAATTTGAAGCCGTGGCTTACCTCGTAATAGCAATTGCGCCGTACGTAGCATTCGCGCAGTGGCGCGGGGCGGAGGAAATTTCATTTATAGACAACGACTACGCGCTTAAAGCCGTAGCCGCGGTGGCGTTGATAGTATTTTCGTTTTTCTGCTTTAAAACGGTTTACGCCATAATTTACAGAGTGATGCGCTGCAGACTGCGCGAGGACGAACTTGTATGCTGTGCGGTAACCTACGCAGCGGCAGGCACAGGTCTTTATAACCTGACGGGATTTTTCGTCTACACCGCGATTGCCGCGGGAATTTTGATATTTGCCGTCCGCCTTACCCGCTCCCCCGCCGCTATTATCTGCGCACCCGTGCTGGCAATACCTGCGGCAGTTACCACGCTTACCTTTACGCCCCTTACCATGTACGTGCTTGCGGCTTTGGTTGCACTCTTGTTTTCGGGTGCGGGACGGATCGCACCGAGCATTATAACGCTGGGACTGAGTATTTTTTACTGCCTGTTAAAGGGAAGCTTTAACTGCGGAGTTGCGCTTATAATTTTCAGAGTGCTGTTAATTGTCTGCACCACCGTTTTACCGTCAATTCCTTCAAACAAGTTTTTCAAAAATTTAAAAAACAAGATGCTTGTAAAGGAAGTTTTAACCGACACCGCCGTGGAGCGCAACCGACGGAAAACGAGCGAAAAGCTGTACAGAATATCAGAGGTGTTCCGAGAGATAGAGTGCGCCTTCAACGCCTTGGACGAGGATTTGAACGACAGCGCGGCGCGCGAGAGAATGTTGAACGACTTGCGCGAAAAGTGCTGTACGGGGTGCGAGCGTGCAAAGAGATGCTCGGTTTCCGACGTTTACGTAGGGTTTAAAAAGCTGATAGATTCGGGCTGTATGAAGGGCAAGGTAAACCTTATAGATTTACCTTCCGAGGTTACCGTAAACTGCTCGGAGCCCTCTAAGGTTATGACGAAGCTTAACTCCGTCCTTGCCGAGTACAGACGGTTTATGACAGAAGCCGAAAACGCGAAAAGCGGCAGAATACTTTTAGCCGACCAGGCGAGGGGCGTATCGGAAGTTATGAAGGCGTGCGCGGTAGAACTTAGTAAAACTTACAGCGAGTACTCAGCTTTGGAAGATGCGGTTAAAAACAAACTTTCTTCCCGGGGTATCTCCTGCCCCGAGCTTTACGTCAGCGGCGAGGATATGGAAATAAGCGCGGTTATCTGCGGAAAAATTAAAGTAAAAGAAGTAACCGAACTTATCTCCGACGTGGTCAAGAAAAATTACCAGCTTAAAGACAAGTTCAGTTACGACAACGAAAAGAGCTGTTACGTATTCGGCGCGCCGCCGAGGTTAGACGCCGCGTTCGGCGTTGCGTACGCTATTAAGAGCGGCGAGAAGGTTTCGGGCGATACCCACTCCGTTATAAAGATTAACGAGCACAGTTTTTTAATGGCTTTATCCGACGGTATGGGCAGCGGCGAGTATGCGAAAAAAGTTTCGGCAACGGCGATTTCATTAATAGAAGCGTTTTACCGTGCCGAAATGCCCGAGGGCACCGTTTTAAAGACTATAAACAAACTGCTTGCGTTCAACCGCGAAGAACGGTTTACCTGCATAGACATTGCGGCGGTTAACTTAAATACGGGCATTGCCGACTTTGTAAAGATAGGCTCGCCTGCGGGAATAATCGTGCGCGAAGGTGAAATAAAAGTGCTTGAAAGCCAGAGTCTGCCGCTCGGAATTTTGGATAACCTAAAGCCCACGGTGTGCAGTGAACAGCTTAAAAGCGGCGATATAGTCGTGTTTATGAGCGACGGAATAACTTCCGCCTTCTCCTCCGCTACCGAGCTTTACGAGTTTTTGCAGGAGCTTAAACCGTTAAATCCTCAGAACTTGGCGGACAAAATTCTTGCGGGTGCGCTTGCAAAATCCAACCGGAAAGTTGCGGACGATATGACAGTTTTATGTACGCGCATTTTTGAAAAGTAAATTAAAAAGCAAACAGGGTCGGTTATTTACCGACCCTGTTTTTTATCTTTTGTATTTATCTACCGTCTTGCGCATTATAGCAGAGCTTATACGCGAGGGCATTTTGTCAAGTCTGAACCGCCAGTTACCGTCGGGTATGGACGGAATATTCATTCTCGCTTCGGTATCGAGCGCGAGCATGTCCTGCACGGGGATAACCGCAAGGCGCGCCTTTGAAGCGAGAGCGCAGATATTGAGCGCCGTAACCGTCTCTTCGGGGGTTACGAAGGGGAACTGCACACCCTCTTTGCCGAGCGCCTCGCGAAGGCGCTTTTTGAAGGTTTTAAACTCCTCTTCGTCCATTTTATTAATAAAGCCGAGAGTCGTGTCGTTGTCGTGCGTGCCCGTGTAGACAACGGAGTTTTCCTCAAAGTTTTCGGGAAGATATGCGTTGTCCTTTTCACCGTCGAAAGCGAACTGCAAAATTTTCATTCCGGGGAAGCCGGAGCGTTGACGCAGCTTTACAACTCCGCTGTCCATAACTCCCAGATCTTCCGCGATAATATTTACGTCGCCCACCCTTCTGCGTATTTCGTGGAAAAGGCGCATGCCGGGACCGGGAAGCCACTCGCCGACCTCCGCCGTTTCGTTGCCTGCGGGGATAGCGTAATATCTGTCAAGTCCGCGGAAGTGGTCTATGCGGATAACGTCGTACATATGCGCGGCTTTATCTATCCTCTTTATCCACCACTCGTAGTTCTGCGCGGACATCAAATCCCAGTTATACAAGGGGTTGCCCCAAAGCTGACCTTTTTCGGAGAAATAGTCGGGCGGAACTCCCGCTACCGCTGTGGGCTTTAAATTTTCGTCCAGACGGAAAAGCTCGGGATGACCCCAGACGTCGGACGAGTCGTACGCGACGTAGAGGGGAATATCGCCTATAATTTTAATGCCGAGAGAATTGACGTACTCTTTCAGCCTCTTCCACTGCTTTTCGAAAATAAACTGTAAAAATTGCCAGAAGCAGTATTCGCTTTTATAGACGGAATTGCGGAACTCCTCGATAGCTAATCTTTCTTTAAACTTATACGCGTCGGGGAATTTATCGAACGTGCCGCCGAAGCGCGTTTTAAGCGACATAAACAGCGCGTAGTCCTCAAACTCGCCCTTCTGCATAAACGCGGCAAACTCTTTGTCTTTAAGATTAAAGCGCGCGTATGCAAGCCTTAAAACGTTGTAACGCCTTTCATAAAGGCCCGCGTAATCGATATCGCCTTCGGGCATCTGCGCGGACTGCAGCTCCTCGTCGTCCAAAAGCCCCTCGTCGCGGAGAGCTTCCAAATCGATAAAATAAGGGTTGCCAGAATTACAGCACACCGACTGATAGGGGCTGTCGCCGTAGTTCGTCTGCACGGGGGGCAGAATCTGCCAGTACTTGACGTGCGACTTCTTTAAAAATTCGGCAAAGTCGTACGCCTCCTTTCCCAGAGAGCCTATTCCGTATTTGTTAGGCAAAGACGATATATGGCATAAAACGCCTGCGCCTCTTACAAAATTTCCGTCCATAATTCACCAAAAATTACGATAAAAGTTTTTCAAGCCTTGCTACGGCTTCCTTGGTTACTTCGCTGCTGCCGAATGCGGTTAAGCGGAAGAAACCTTCGCCGTTGTTGCCGAAGCCCGCGCCGGGCGTTCCGACAACCTGGGCGTTGTTTAAAAGGTAGTCAAAAAATTCCCAGCTACCCATATTATTAGGACATTTAAGCCAGATATACGGTGAATTTTTTCCGCCCGTATACCAAATACCCAGTCTGTCCATACACTCCGCAATTAATTTTGCGTTATTGCGGTAATAGTCGAGGTTTTTATTGATTTCTTTCTGACCCTGCGCCGTAAATACAGCCGCCGCGCCCTTCTGAACAATATAGGGAACGCCGTTGAATTTGGTTGCCTGACGGCGAAGCCACATTTTGTTTGCGGAAAAGCCGTCCTTTTCAAGCGCGTTGGGAACTATAGTATATCCGCAGCGCGTACCGGTAAAGCCCGCAGTTTTCGAGAACGAGCAGAACTCTATCGCGCAGGTCTTCGCCCCTTCTATCTGATAGATGGAGCGCGCAAGATTATCGTCCGATATAAAGCACTCGTAAGCGGCGTCGTACAAAATCACCGCGCCCTTTTTGTTTGCATAGTCAACCCACTCTTTGAGCTGTGCCTTGGTGTAAGCCGCGCCCGTGGGGTTGTTGGGGGAGCAGATATAAATTACGCCGCAGTCAACTTTGTAGTCGGGCATAGGCAAAAAGCCGTTCTTTTCGTTAGCCTCGGCAAAGATAACCTTTCTGCCTGCCATAAGGTTTGTATCTACGTAAACGGGATACACGGGGTCGGGAACCAAAACTGTATTTTCCTTTGCGAAAATATCGAGAATATTTCCGAGGTCTGACTTTGCGCCGTCGGATACGAAAATTTCGGATAAGTCCAAAGTAACGCCGTGCGACTTATAATAAGCTAAAATACTTTCCCTTAAAAAATCGTAGCCCTCGTAAGGACCGTAGCCTTTAAAGGTCTCCTGCTTTGCCATATCGTCCACAGCCGAATGAAGCGCGGAAATTACCGCGGGTGCAAGCGGCAGGGTTACGTCGCCTATGCCCAGCTTTAAAACCTTTTTGTCGGGGTGGGCTTTGGTGTATGCGCCTGCGCGGGATGCGACTTCGGCAAAGAGATAATTTTCGTTAATGGTTTTGAAGTTTGAATTGAATTTCATTATTTAGCCTTTTTTGAATGAAGTACAGCGTACTTTATAAACTCGCGGAATACGGGGTGCGCCGACTGGGGACGCGACTTAAACTCGGGGTGGAACTGAACGCCGATATAGAAGTCATTTGAAGGAATTTCAACCGCTTCGACTAAAAGTCCGTCGGGGGAAGTTCCCGCAATTTTCATACCCGCTCCCTCTATTTCCTTGCGGAAGTCGTTGTTGAACTCGTATCTGTGGCGGTGGCGCTCGGAAACCTCTTCCGCGCCGTACGCCCTCTTCATTATATTGCCAAGACACAGGCAGGGATATGCGCCGAGGCGCATAGTTCCGCCCATTTTAACGCCGAGCTGGTCGGGCATTAAATCTATTACGCAGTGTTTGGAGTTGGGGTCGAACTCGGACGAGTTTGCGTCCGCATAGCCCAAAACGTTCCTTGCGTACTCTATTACCGCGGTCTGCATACCGAGGCAGATTCCGAAATAAGGTATATTGTTTTCACGCGCGTATTTTGCGCAGAGAATCATACCCTCTATTCCGCGGTTGCCGAAGCCCCCGGGAACAATTATTCCGTCAACGCCCTTTAAAATCGCGTCGATGGTGTCGGGCTTTGTCTCTTCGGTGTCAACCCACTTGATTTCAACCTTTGCCGCGTTTTCGTACCCTGCGTGCGCGAGCGCTTCCGCAACGGACAGATACGCGTCGTGAAGTTGTACGTACTTTCCGCAAAGCGCTATTTTTACAGTCTTGTCGCGCGCCGCGATTCTGCCGAGCATTTTGTTCCACTCGGTCAAATCAATTACGCGGGGGTCAAGGTTAAGCTTTTTGCAAACTATTTCGGAGAAGTTGCTCTCCTCAAGCATTATGGGGCACTGGTACAGTACGGGGAGAGTTAAATTCTCTATACAGCACTCGGGCTCTACATTGCAGAACATTGCAATTTTCGCTCTTACATCCTTGGGCATAGGCTCGTCCACGCGCGCCATTATGATGTCGGGCGTGATGCCCATTCCCTGTAACTCTTTTACGGAGTGCTGGGTGGGTTTGGATTTAAACTCTTCCGAGCCCGAAATATAGGGTACTAACGTAACGTGTATAAAACAGCAGTTTTCCCTGCCAACTTCGCGTGCAACCTGACGGATGGCCTCGATAAAAGGCTGACTTTCGATGTCGCCGATAGTTCCGCCTATTTCCGTAATTACTACGTCCGCACCAGTGGTTTTACCTACGTTGTAGATAAACGACTTTATCTCGTTTGTAACGTGGGGAATTACCTGCACGGTCTGACCGAGATACTCGCCGTTGCGCTCTTTATTTAAGACGTTCCAATAAACTTTACCCGTGGTGAGGTTTGAGTACTTGTTTAAATTTTCGTCAATGAACCTTTCGTAATGTCCGAGGTCAAGGTCGGTTTCCGCGCCGTCGTCGGTTACGAAAACTTCGCCGTGCTGATAGGGGCTCATCGTGCCGGGGTCGATATTGATATAGGGGTCAAGCTTTTGAGAAGCTACCTTGTACCCTCTGCACTTTAAAAGCCTGCCGAGCGACGCGGCGGTTATTCCTTTGCCGAGTCCCGAAACGACTCCGCCCGTAACGAAAATGTACTTCGTCATAAATTCCTCCCACGGCAAATAAGCCGTCTTTGTTAACTTTTGCAAAATCTTTATAATTGTAACACAAAGGCGGCATAATTGCAAGAATACCGCCGAAATTATTTATATTTTTTAAATATCTATCTCGCCCGTGAAAACGAGGGTTGCGGGACCGGTCATAAACACCGTTTCGTCCGTGTAGACGATTTTTAAATCACCACCTAAAAGGGATACCTTTATTTCCGCATTTTTATCGCAATAGCCGTTCAAAACAGCCGCAACCGCAGTTGCGCAAGCGCCCGTACCGCAGGCGAGCGTTTCACCCGTTCCCCTCTCCCACACGCGCATTTTAAGATGGTTTTTACAGAATACGCGCACGAACTCGGTGTTTACCCGCTCGGGGAAGACCTTATGGTTTTCAAACTTTCTGCCGACTTTTTCAAGGTCGATTTTGTCGGGGTCGGTGAACACGACGCAGTGCGGATTACCCATTGAAACGAGCGTTACCGCGTAAGTTTTTCCGTCCACTTCCAAGGGGCGGTTTACGACCGTTTCGCCCTCCATAGTCGAGGGAATATTTTTTCCGTCTAAAACTGCCGCGCCCATATCTACGGTTGCGCTTTCAACCGTGCCGCTACTTCCGATATACAGCTTTAAAGTCTTTACGCCCGAAAGCGTTTCAACCGTGCAGGTGTCGCCCTTGACGTAGCCTAAATCGTGCGCAAGCTTGCCTATACAGCGTATACCGTTGCCACACATTTTTCCTTCTGAGCCGTCTGCATTAAACATACGCATTTTGCAGTCGGCGATTTTCGACGGACAAAGTAAAATTATACCGTCGCCGCCTATCGAAAAATGCCTGTCGGAAAGTTTAACGGCAAGAGCCTCGGGGTTTTTAAGTTCTCCGTGCATACAGTCGAAATAGATATAGTCGTTACCTATTCCGTGCATCTTATAAAATTTCATAAATTCATTATATAATAAACTCGGCGGTTTTGCAATTAAAATTAAATTGAGTATTGACAAATTAATTGCAAGGTTTTAAAATTAGAAAAAGCTTTTTATGGTGAAATATGCGAAAGAGCGATAAAGTTATATATTCCGTAATAGGCGTTATTGTCGGCGGCTATATTTTGTCCGGAATTGCCGCCCTTATAATTTGCGCTTACTCTTTTTTCGGTCCAACCCCGAAAAAAAGGCGTCAAGAACTTTACGACTATTACAGCAACGACAGCGTCTATGAAACGCGGACCGGCGAAATTGAAATATGGTGCCGCAATAACTCGTCTACGTATTCAATTTCATTTCTTTCAACCGAAACTTATAACCCTAGTTACAATTTATTAGAAAGCAATTCCAAAATTTTAAAAGACAGTGGGTTTATAGAATTGTGCGAGATAAAAGAACAAGACGATTACCAAACTATCTACTCCTATTCAAACCCCGTTACGGTGATGGTATGCAGTAGCGGCGGCAAGCATACCGTCTACAACCCCACAGCCGTAGGGCTGAGCGTTGACGATACAGTTTATCTCGATTTTGAAACAGGCAAAGCAAACTTACTAAATTACATTCAATACGAAATGTATTAAAAATGCGCCGTGCAAATTGCACGGCGCATTTTTTTAATTTAGTACATTTTGATGTAAGCATCGCGCTCGGCGCCGACGGAAACGTAGCGGATTTTACAGCCGCAAAGCTCTTCCAAAAGGCGGATATAGTCAAGCGTTTCTTGGGGTAAATCTTCCTTCTTTCTTGCCTTGGTTATGTCGCAGTTCCAGCCCTTTACTTTTTCAAACACGGGCTTGCAGTAGTCCAAAACGTCGGTGAAAGGGAACTCGTCTATTACCTTTCCGTCAAGCTCGTACGCGGTACAAATTTCAAGCTCTTCATAATCGTCCAGAACGTCGAGCTTGGTAAGAGCAATTTCGTCCGCGCCCTGACAGCGTATGCCGTAACGCGAAGCGACTGCGTCGAAGGGTCCTACCCTTCTGGGTCTGCCCGTTGCCGCGCCGTACTCGCCGCCAAGTTCTCTTAATTTCTCTGCCTTTTCGCCGAAGTACTCGCAGGTGAAGGGGCCCGCGCCTACGCAGCTTGAATAAGCCTTCATAATGCCTATCGAGTTTGTAAGCTTTAAGTTGGGAACGCCCGCGCCTATGGGTGCGTACGCGGCTATAGTTGACGACGACGAAGTATAGGGAACTATGCCGTAGTCGATATCGCGGAGTGCGCCGAGCTGAGCCTCGAACATTATATTTTTGCCGTTATCGTTTGCCTCGTTTAAATACAGACCCGTATCGCAAACGTACTCTGCAAGGGGCTTGCCGTACGTCTCGAAATACTCTATCATTTCGTCAACGGAAACGGGGTCGAAGCCGTACGCCTTTATGGTCATATTTTTCCACGCGATTATATCGGGTAAACGCTTATAAAGCAACTCGGTATTCAAAAGCTCGCCCATGCGGAAAGCCTTTTTCATATACTTGTCGGCGTATACGGGCGCAATGCCGCGGCGTGTTGAACCGTAGGGTTTGCCCGTGGCTTTGGTGAGCCTGTCTTCCTCCATAATATCCTGCAAAACGTTGTAGGGCATGGTGATAATTGCTTTGTCGCTGATTTTTAAATTTTCGGGAGAGATTTTTATTCCGCCCTCTCTCAGCTTTTGAATTTCGCCGCAAAGGTGCTTTAAGTCGATAACCATACCGCAGCCCATTACGTTTACAACGTCCTCGCGCAGTATGCCCGAAGGCAGCAGATTAAGGATAAATTTACCCTTATCGTTTATGACGGTGTGTCCTGCATTATTGCCGCCCTGATAACGGCAAACCACGTCGTAGTCGCGAGATAAAAGGTCAACCATTCTGCCCTTTCCTTCGTCGCCCCAGTTAATTCCACAGATACTAGTAAGCATTTTCGCCACCTTCGTTTTTTATTACATTTATATTATAATCATATGCGCTTATAAGTCAAGTATTATTGAATGAGAATAACGT
>JAIDRX010000137.1 GCA_029061495.1 Clostridia bacterium | reverse complement strand
GACCTTTACCGAACACGCCGACAGCTTTTTCAAATTTTCGATAGCTTTATCCGCGCGATACTGCTGAATGGTTCCGACCAGCGCGTTTATAAAAATTATGGCAAGAATTATAAAGGTGTCGGTTAAGTCGTTTTTGTCCTTCGAGATAAAGGCAATAACCGCCGAAACAGCCGCCGCGATAATTAAAAGCACGGTCATAAAATCTTTAAACTGTGAAAAGAAAAGTTTTATAACCCCCGCGCGCCTGCCCTTTTCTATGGCGTTTGCACCGTAGGTTTTAAGGCGCGAAGCCGCCTCATTATCGGATAGCCCCTCGCGCGAGGTGCCCAGCGTTTTAAGCGCCTGACCGACGTCCGAAAAACAGAAATTTTGCATATAATAAATCTATTCATTAAAATGCAAAGTTATGAAAAATAAAATAAGTCCGCGGCATTCCGCCGCGGACTTTTTAAGTTTTGGTATTTGGTTTTATGCCTGTACCCACTCGCTTGAAGCGAAAGTAATGTTACTGAAAGTAACGTTAGTTCCTCTCGTTGCCCACAGGCAGAGATAAACGTACTTGCTGTCGGAAGCGCCCAAATCGAAGTCTTTTACCGCGCTGTATGCAGCGTTATCGCCTACGGTTGCCATTATAGACTGGCTCGTTCTCGCAATCGTCAGGCTGTACTGCGTTGCGGTATTGAAGTCCTGTTTTGTTCCCGAGAAGAATTGCGTGCCGTTTAATCTGCCGGCGTATACGTTTCTGTCTGCGCCGCTGTTGCTGACTATGCAGCCCGCGTTAACGTAGTTACCTTTCATCGTAACTGCTTGATCAACGGTTATATCGTCTCGTATCATCATACCGAAGCCAGTCTGATTATTAGTGTTTGTAAAAGTATTCAAAGTTGCCGTTGCAGAAACGGTGAATGCGGTTTCAAACGGTATCTGAATGAACACGGCTACAAGACTGTCGTCATCTTTCTGAATTTTACCCTTACCGGAGTCTGCGTTAATCGTAAACGTAACTCCGTCAGCGTCGCTTCCCTTCGCAATTGAAAAGGCAGATGAGCTTGCAATATTCGAAGTACCTAAACTTGCGCCGAAAGCCGTGCCGTACCACTTGTATACGGTTTCCGAATTGCTGTCGGCAAGTTCGGTTCCGTTTACAGCCGACCACTTTGACGAGGCGTCTTCGGGTTTGAACGGCTCGTTAGACGGAACTTCGTAATCTGAATTTACCATATCCGTTGCATAGTCGGAATACACGGGTTATGTCTCTTATACACATCAGACGCTGCCGACGAATAG
>JAIDRX010000136.1 GCA_029061495.1 Clostridia bacterium | reverse complement strand
CAACGGGTTGCTCGTCGATTTACGGCGGTTCGTCGACCACATGCCCCTACACCACCAACAAGAAAGGACACGGACCCGCTTGGGCTAACTCCCTCTTCGAGGATAATGCAGAGTTCGGCTACGGCATGAACCTTGCATACGCTGCAAGAAGAAACGCTATCAAAGCAAAAGTTGAAAAGCTTGCTACCCTTTGGGGCGGCGAAGGCAAGAAACTTTGCGATGCTTACCTTGCGGCATTCGAGGACAGAGAACCTTCAAAGAAGGCTTCGGAAGAGCTTGTAAAAGCGCTTGAAGGCTGCAAGAACTGCGGCTGCGAGGCTGACGCGCTTGTAAAAGAAATACTTGCAGATAAAGACTGCCTTGCTAAGAAATCTATCTGGATATTCGGCGGCGACGGCTGGGCTTACGATATCGGTTACGGCGGACTTGACCACGTATTAGCTTCCGGCGAGGACGTAAACGTGCTTGTACTCGATACCGAGGTTTACTCCAACACGGGCGGTCAGGCTTCCAAGTCTACCAACATCGGCGCGGTTGCGAAGTTTGCTTCCGCAGGTAAGAGAGTTAAGAAAAAGGATTTGGGAATGATAGCTAAGTCCTACGGTTACGTATACGTTGCACAGGTTGCAATGGGCTCTAACCCCGCTCAGCTTCTGAAAGCTTTGACCGAGGCTGAAGCTTACCACGGACCTTCGCTTATCATTGCATACGCTCCCTGCATTAACCACGGTATCAATATGACCAAGAGCCAGCTTGAGGAAAAGGCGGCTGTTGACTGCGGTTACTGGCAGCTTTACAGATACAACCCCGAAGGCGAGAAATTCACGCTTGACAGCAAAGATCCTACGGGCGACTATCAGGCATTCCTTGCAGGTGAAACGAGATACGCTTCCCTTGTAAAGACTCAGGGCGAGCAAGTTGCTAACGACCTGTTCAAGAGAACGGAAGAGTCTGCAAAGGCAAGACTCGAAGGCTACAAAAAGCTTGCAGGTAAAGAATAATTAAATAACTAAAAGTTTACGCCCCGCGGCGAAAGCCGCGGGGCGTATTTTTTATATTTTCACAATTATAATTGTATTTGTGCCTTTTGTTTGTTTATGCTGTTATACTCATTTTAATAAATTGCCGAAATATAATCACCTAATATACGATAGTGCGGCAACGAGTTATTAAATATGAGATAATATATTCAAGAGGTTAAATATGGAAAAAGAATGTTGTAGATGTAAATTTTTTAAAGCTTATTATAGCAGAGCATACTGTTGCTATTTGAGAGAAGGCTTTGGGCGTTGCTCTAAGAAAAAAGATTTTGTAAAAAAGCACGAAAGCTGTCCAGATTGGAATTATAGAAAAGTCAGTACGAATATTAAACGCGGAATTGTTATAAAAAATTTAGACACTGCCATAACTAATATTTCTATTATAAAAGACTTTTTAGAGGAACGCATGGAAAAATAAAAGATTTCTCGATTTCGCTTCGCTCCACTCGAAATGACAATTGGTACATAAAAAAGTGCCGCGCGGACTTACCGTCCGCGCGGCGCTAATTTTAATTTTCTACCTTAACGTATCCCTCTTTGAGTTTGTAGTTTATAAATAATTTGTATCTGAATACGTACAGCAGTACCGCTATGATTATTACGCCGACAACCGCACAGGTTACGCCTATCGTTACGGGCGATATATCCTTTAAATCGAGACAGCGGACGTTTATCCACATCTGGTTTATCTCGCTGAGTTTGTCGCCGAAGTCGCGCATTACCACGCTTCTTTCAATTACGCTTGCGGACGGATACTGCGCGAAAAGCTGTCTGCCGCGGTTTATGTTTTCATCGTCAAAACCGAACTCGGCACTATCTGCAATAATTTTATGCTCGCCGCCGAAAAAGTAACTTAAATCGTACTCGAACGTTTTTTTCGCGTCCTCGTCTGCGGCGTAGTTCCACTGCATATATTCAAAAACTTCTTCTCCTGCAATTGCCGATGTGTAGCCTATATAGTACATATTGCGCACGGCGCTTTCGGGGCGGGACAGATAGTTTATAAAAGCTTCGGCGGCGGTCTTACGCTGCTCGTTTCCTTCTATTCCGCTTTTAAGCATAACCCATCCGTCAAACCAAAGGTTTGCGCACTCGTCGGGGACGGAATACCAAAGCTCGGTATTATCCTCGTCCGCCTGGTCCATTATGTACACGGCGTCGCCCGACCACTGGTAGTTTGCAATTACCTTGCCCGTAACCATATCGGATTTGCCCGCGTCCGTTTCAAACGAGTAAACGTTGTCTTTAATTTGCTTTAATACATCCTCCGCCTGCCGTATCGTCGGGGTTGAAACGTCGTTTAAAAGCTCTGTCAAGTCGCCGTTGAAATCGGGCGATGTCAAATTTTCGCTGTTTATAATGCCGAGGGTTGCAAAGTACGCGTCGCGCACGTTGTCTTTTACGGTAACCTGTCTTTTATACTTTTCATTGGTGAGTATTTTCCAGGTAGAAACGTCGCTTATATCGTCAACTTTTTTAGGGTTGTAAACAAGCCCCGTAGTGCCCCACATATAGCACGCGGCAAGGTTTGACCATTTGTAATCGTCGAAAACATTTGCAATGTAAGGTGAAACGCAATTTATATAGTAGTTTTCTGCGTTTTCTTTATTAAGAAATTCGGCGGAAAACTCCTCTACCCTGTTTTCGTCTATAAGCTTCATTAGCATATAATCGGACGGACAGACCAAGTCATACTCGTCGCCGAGACTTAAACGGTTGTACAAGTCTTCGTTTGTGCCGAAGGTTGAATACTCTACCTTTACCTTATAGTCGTGGGTTTTATTGAATTCCTCGGTAAAGTCGTCGACCATTGACTTTTCGCCCTTGATAGTTTTGCCGCTTTCAAGCTCGATAGCTTCGTCCCAGCCGCCGAGGTCGATATACTCTTCCCAACTGCATACGCGCAGGGTTATTACGTCTTCGCTCTTTTTACAGCCCGCAAAGCCTGCAAGCGAGGCGATAATCAGCGCGCACGCGGCAATGACGGCTAAAAACTTTTTACATTTCATTTTTAGCCCTCCTCTTTCTGCTTGCAAGGACGTTCATTACAACAACGACTACGATAACTATTAAAAATATCAGCGTTGACAAAGCCCAAAGCGCGGTTTTAATTTCAGTCTGGCTGCCTTTCGTCGCGTTGACAACGTAGGTGCTTATCGTGTCGAACGTGGACGGTTTTGTGTAAGTCGTTATGAAATAGTCGTCCAATGAAAGCGTTACCGCAAGCATAAACCCTGAAAGTATGCCGGGGATAAGCTGGGGCAACACAACCTTAAACAGCGCCTGCGCGGGAGTTGCGCCCAAATCGAGCGCCGCCTCGTACAAGCTATTGTCCATTTGCTTTAATTTGGGAAGTATCGAAAGATACACGAACGGCGCGGTCAAAACGATATGACCTATGCCGAGGGGAATAAACGTATCCTTACTTACCCCTAAAAATACGATTAAAAGTATGCAGACTGAAAAGCCCGTAACTATATCCGCGTTTACAACCGGTATCTGGTTTGCGGTGTTTAACAGAGCTTTTGGTATTTTCTTTGAATAGAAAGTTCCTATCGCGCCGAAGGTTGCAAGCACGGTTGAAATTACCGCGCAGATTACAGCAAGCAGGACGGTGCCGAAAATCATATTCCTCAGCTCTTCGTTTTTAAAAAGGTTGATATAGTTATCGAATGAAAAACCGCTTATTCCGCCGCCGACCATAGTCGCGTCCGTAAAGCTGTATACGGCAAGCACGAGTATGGGAACGTAGATAAACATTAATATGAGCGCAAGCCAGACGATACGCAAAGCCTTTTTCATAATATCGTCCTCCTTGCGTCCGTATCCTTATCGCTGAAGCGGTTTGTAACGAGCGTTACTATAAATATAATAACTAGCAGAACAATTGAAATCATAGAGCCGTTGTGCCAGTCGTACGCGCTGAAATAACTGCCTATTAAGCTACCCATTATGTAGGTGCTGTTGTACAGCATATCCAAAACGACGTAGTTGGTCATAGACGGAAGTAAAACCATCGTTACGCCCGAAATTATGCCGGGTACCGAAAGCGGCAAAGTTATCCTGAAAAATACAGTAAATCTATTTGCGCCCAAATCGGACGCCGCCTCTAAAAGGCTTTTATCGAGCTTTAAAAGCGAGGTGTAAAGCGGCAGAATCATAAACGGCAGAAAGTCGAAGGTCATACCGATTACCGAATTCAAAAACGGATACGCCGCGATATTACCCTCTATTACGGACAAAATTTCTTTAAGTGCCGTAATTCTCAGCGTGAAGTTTATCCACATAGGCAGGATAAAAAGCAAAAGTAAAACATACTTCTTTTTGAAGTTACTGCGCGCTAAGATATACGCCGTGGGGTACGCAAGCACGAGGCAAACGAAGGTCGTTACTATCGCCACGGCAAAGCTGTACAAAAGCGTGCCGAGCGTGTTCGTGCTTGTGAAAAAGTTTGCAAAATTATCAAAAGTGAACTTGCCCTGTCCGTTCGTAAAAGCGTAATACAAAATTACGAAAAGCGGCGCTATTACGAAAAGTATTAAAAATACCGCGTACGGAATACAGAGCTGACTTCTGTTAAAACGAAGTTTTTTCATGTCAGTTGCTCTCCGCAGGCTTTAAGGTAAGCTTTATTTTTTCCTTGGGGATTATTACGCCGACTAAGTCGCCGGTATTCCATAAATCTGGGCAGGACAAAACGTAGTCCTCCTCGTTCTCTTCCGTCCTTACGATATAGCGGTAATGGTCGCCCTTGTAAATCATTGAAATGATGTTGCCCTGCGCGCCGCCCGCGTTTATATCGTCGGACATCTGTATGTCGTGCGTGTCAACTTCTACGTTTACCTCAACGCCCGTAAGGTCGATTTTTTCGCCCTGCGCGGTAATGAGGTAACCCTCCTCGTCGAGGTGCGAGCCTTCGTAAAGCTGGGTTAC
The DNA here is from genome assembly GCA_029061495.1 of Clostridia bacterium. Classification (GTDB taxonomy): domain Bacteria; phylum Bacillota; class Clostridia; order Christensenellales; family Borkfalkiaceae; genus Coproplasma. The sequence goes on along the minus strand of JAIDRX010000136.1, from coordinate 15,887 downwards.
GTCGCACTCGAATTCACCGTCGCCGAACTGAACGGCGTTGTTTTTGGTGATAGTACCGTCGTACTTGTTGACGGTGTAAACCTTTTCCATAAGGTGGATACCGTCGGGCTCGATTTTAAGACCAATTACCGCGCCGACGTCCGCCGTGTACGTGCTTTGAATAACGATTTCAAACTTGCCGATACCGACGGTAATTTCGTAATGCACGCCCTTGAATACGGACGAAATTACTTTGCCTTTAAGCTGACCTTCTTTAGGGTCGCAGATTTTAATATCCTCGGGACGGACTACTACGTCGACGAGCTGGTTGATTTCGTAGTCGTCGAGGCAGTTGAAGGTTGCGCCGCAGAACTTGACTTTGAGCTTTCCTACTACCGCGCCGTTGAATATGTTGCTTTCGCCGATAAAGTCTGCAACAAAGGTGTTTACAGGCTCGTTATAAATTTCTGTAGGAGTGCCTATCTGCTGAATTTCACCGTCGTTTATAACCACGACTTTATCGGACATGGCAAGTGCCTCTTCCTGGTCGTGAGTTACGTATATAAAAGTTATGCCAAGCCTTTCATGCATCTTTTTAAGCTCTATCTGCATCTCTTTGCGCATCTTTAAATCGAGTGCGCCCAAAGGCTCGTCTAATAAAAGAATTTCGGGCTCATTTACGATAGCGCGCGCTATGGCGATACGCTGCTGCTGACCACCCGAAAGGGTTGAAACGCTGCGCTTTTCAAAGCCCTCCAAATCGACTATTTCAAGCGCAGTCTTGACCTTTTTATCTATTTCCGCCTTGGTAAGCTTTTGCTTTTTAGTATAAGACTGCCCCTCTTTATTGACGTAAGTGTTTTCAACCTTTTTAAGGCGCAGACCGAAGGCGATATTTTCGTACACGTTTAAATGGGGAAAAAGCGCGTATTTCTGGAAAACCGTATTGACGGGCCTCTTATTGGGCGGAAGGCGGCTTATGTCCTCGCCGTTGAGTAAAATCTGCCCGGAAGTCGGAAGCTCGAAGCCCGCTATCATTCTGAGTGTTGTGGTTTTTCCGCAGCCCGACGGTCCTAAAAAGGTAACGAATTCGCCCTTTTTAACCTCTAAATTGAAGCAGTCTACGGCGATAGTTTCGTCGTCAAAGACCTTTCTGACATTGATAAGTTCGATAATGTTTTCGCTTTTGCCCATTTTGTTTTCTCCTGCAAAAAATAAGACAGCCCTTTAAGGACCGTCTTAACGCTGATATGCCTTTACGTGCATATATGTACGATAAATTCTTGTTGGACTTTTTAGAGTCTATATAGCAAATACTTTTACTACTCTTATTGACCGTTTCACAAGTGGACCCTTAAATAAAGGTTTGATTATAAAGTAATCAACTTATAAAATTTGAGCTTTTAACTCAATCAATAATGCGGCGGAATGCCGCTAAATATTTGCATGGACTCTTAAAGCCATACGTTGATACGAATATAACAGATTATATAATAAATGTCAAATAAATTTTTTAATTATTTTGCAAAAATAAAGCCATTTTTTGCATTACCTCTTTATCCTCTTCGGTAGCGGCTTTAAAGTCGAAATCTTTTATACTCTCTGCGCCTTTTTTAAGCCTTTGCGGAATTTCGGATAAAAGCTTTTCGGCATTCCCCGTATTGTAGGGGTTGTGAGCCTTTCCGCTAACTAAAAGCTTTGTGATATTTTCGCCCTCTGCCTTATAATATACGGCTTTAGAAGGAGATACTATTTTATCCTTATCGCCGTGAATTAAAAGCGTGGGAATGCCGTTTTTGCGCGCGCACTTTGCCGCGTTTGCGTTGCCCTTTGCGCCGAATTTGAAGAGGTTGACTATCCACCAGAACGGGCGGAATATTGCGGCAATAACCCTGGGCATACCGACGTTTACCGCACCCTCCTGCATAGTTTTTGACGGACTTGTGGGCGCGCTGATAGCAACGACCGCGCTGACCTTTCTTTCAGCAGACGCGCAGAGCGCGGAATACGCGCCCCAGCTGTGCCCGACAAGATAAATCTTTTCGTATGCGTTTGCGCGGGCATAGTCTATCGCGGCTTTTGCCGTTTCGACGCCCGAGTACATTCCCTTTAAATTTTTACCGTCTGAAAAATTACACCCCTTACTGTCGAGCGCGAGTACGGTATAGCCGAGGGTGCAAAAGTAGGCAATTTCGGTCGTGTACGCGATATGACCGGGACCCATTCCGTGGCAGAAAATTATCAGTTTATCCGCATTGCTTTCATTCTTGCGGTAAATGAATCCCTTTAAGCCGCGGGAAGTTGAAACAGGCTCGGCTGTGAGATTAAATTCTTCCGCAGTAAAATATTTTAAAAGCGGGTTTTTATCACACCTCTTGCCGAACGCAAAGCCCTCGGAAATAAAAGCTAAAACGAGAAAAAGCAAAAATACAAAAAGCACCGCCGCCGCAACTATTACGGCAATTAACCAAGGTTGCATAAAAAATTTAAGGGGCGGTTTAATCCGCCCCCTACTCCTTTTTAAACTATATATTTATCGTCGAGGGGAGGCGCGGAATCCATTTCGTTTTTCTGTGCCTCGTAGCCCTTTTTGCCGAGGAGCGCAAACGTAGCCTTTTTGCCGTTTTCAACGCCGGGTTGGTTGAACGTGTTGATGTTCAGAAGCGCACCCGTATAAGCCGTCTGCAACTCTAAAAGATACATAAGCTGTCCTAAGGTAAACTCGTTAACTTCGGGCATGTTGATAGTGTAGTTCATTCTGCCTGCACGCATTAAAGCGTACGCCGTAGCCTTGTTTTCAGCCTGAATAAGCTCCTGCATGGTATGTCCGCCGAGGAAGCCTACGTCGGGGATATCCTCGCAGCCGTGGGCGATGGGCATTTCGCACGCGTACTTTTCAACCGAAATAAAGGTTATAACCTTGTCGTAAGGACCTTCGATATAGAGCTGAACCTGCGAGTGCTGGTCGGTAACGCCCAAACTCTTTACGGGGGTCGTTCCTGCGTTTACGGTGTTGCCTGCGTAGTCAACGGCTTTGCCTAAGCTTTCAGCCCAAAGCTGGCAATACCAGTCCGCCATAAGCTTGAGGTTGTCCGAGTAAGGCATTAAAACGTTTATGTTTTTGCCCTGCTGCATCGTTATGTACTGAAGTGCCGCACATGCAAGCGCGGGGTTTTTCTGGATATTGGGTTTCGAGCAAAGGCTGTCCATATAAGCCGCGCCGGCAAGCATACCCTTTATGTCGATTCCGAGAACAGCCGCGGGGAGAAGTCCTACGGGGCAAAGCTCGGAAAATCTTCCGCCGACGCCGTCGGGAAGAACGTATTTTTTGAACGCGCCGCCGAAGCTCTTGTCAATCTTTATAAGGTTGCCGCGGCTTGCGTCGGTTGTGAAAATCATATTGTCGGGGAGGTTTACGCCCTTACTCTTTAATATGTCCGCAATAATTAAATACTGCGTCATAGTCTCGCTCGTTGCGCCCGACTTCGATATTACGTTGAAGCATGTCTTTTCGGGCTCGATAACGTCTAAAAGCGCCTGCATTCTTACGGGGTCAACGTTGTCCTCAACGTAGAATTTGGGGCCTCCGCGCTCCTTTGGAGAAAGCTCGTTATAGTGCAGATGCTTTAACGCATTGAAAGCCATTATGGGGCCTAAAGCGCTTCCGCCTATGCCGAGTACTACGAAGTATTTAAACTTCTTCCTTACTTCTTTTGCGGTGGCGATAATGTCGTTTACTATCGCGTCCTGGTTATAAGGAAGCTCCGTCCAGCCCATAAACAGGTCGTCCCTGCCGCGGTTTTCCTGAACGTAGTTGAAAGCCTGTTCAGCCCTGTCCTTAAGAGCGCGAAGCTCGGAATCCTTAATTCCCTGATCGCCGAGAGACTTTGCCATCATATAGTTAAAGTCTACGGTAACGCGCATTTCATTGCGCCACTCCTTTGTTTTATATGCCATATTATCCTCCAAAGATTTTTTGCAATTTTTACCATTTATTATTATATAACAACTTGCGCGGTTAGTCAATAGTAAGCTTAAAATTTAACGGCGGATTTTTCAAAGCCGCAAAAATTCACTTTACAAAACGCATGTTTATATGCTATCATTTAAGTATGTTGGAAGAGGCAACCGCCGATCAATTAGAGGCCGACAAATTAATAAGCGACTGGTTCTATAACTCGGAAAGGCAGATTTTCGTACTTGCGGGGTACGCGGGTACGGGAAAGACCACCCTTTTAAAGCATACGGTAACTGAAACACTTAACCTTGTGCCGGACGAGAGCGCGGCTTTCGTAACCCCCACAGGGAAGGCCGCAACCGTGCTTATAAGAAAGGGTATCCCCGCCACTACTTTGCACCGGCTTATTTACCAGTCATTTACGGAAGAGCAGGAAATAGAGCTGAACGGAAAGAAAATAAAAATAGAAAAGCTCTCCTTCCGCCGACGCGAAAATATAGACAAGGCGATAAAGCTTATTGTTTTAGACGAGGCCTCGATGGTTTCGGACAGCGTGCTGTGGGATTTGATGGAGTTCGGCGTAAAGTTGCTACTTTGCGGCGACAACGCACAGCTTCCGCCGGTTGAAGGCTTCAACACCTACCTTAAAAACCCAGACTATACCTTAAAAACAATAGTCAGGCAGGAACGCGACAACCCCATTATACTCCTCTCCGAAATGGCGCGCGAGGGAAAATATATTCCGTACGGAAAGTACGGAAACTGCGCGTCCGTTTTATCAAAGCGGCTTTTTGTCGGCGAGCGGAGAAAAAACTATCTTTTAAAAGCCGACCAGATTATCTGCGGAATTAATAAAACGCGCGCGGCAATTAATGACGAGATACGCTCTTTTCACGGTTTGGGGCAACTGCCCGAAAACGGCGACAAGCTTATCTGCACCGTAAACAACTGGGAGCAATATATCGATACAGACTACCGCTTTAACCTTGTCAACGGAATTATAGGCACGGCGTACGACCCCTTTTACGACGGCACGACAGGCATAGGCTTTATGCAGTTTAAGCCCGATTTTTTGGACGGACTTTGCCCCGAGGCGGTGCCCTTCGACACGGGAATTTTTACCGAGGGCAGATACCGCTACCGCCACGGCGATTATTTTGAAAAGTTTAATGAAAACGGCGAACCGACGGGCGCTTTTACGCTGAACAGATTCGAGTACGGCTATTGCATTTCCTGCCATAAGGCGCAGGGAAGCGAGTTCGATAACGTGGTAATTTTCGACGAGAGTTACGCGTTTAAAGAGGATAAAAACCGTTGGCTTTACACGGCGATAACGCGTGCTAAAAAGAAACTTATAATATTAAGATAAAAGGCTTCCTTTATTGGAAGCCTTTATTATTTGCTTTTTTTAAGGCGCAAAGCCGAAGTTATTATCATAAACAAGCCGAGCGCGATTAACAAGAGGCTTACCCCTGCACCCGTCGCCGCATTCGCCCAGCGGACGTCGGAAACTCCGTCGAAAGCCGAAAGCATTGCAGTCTGCAGAGCAAGGACTGAAACAAGCGCGTCGGCAAGACCGATATTGCGCATAGTGCGCAATACGAAGTCCTCGGTATGCCTGTTGCGTACGAAATTGATTATAGAATAAATAATTTTATAAAAGGTATAAACTGCGGCAACGAAAATTAAAAGCCCGGGGTGCTTAAACCCCTCCCCCTGAATTACCATAAGCGTAACCGCGGCAGACAAGGCGATTATCAAAAGCATAATCATAACACCCGAAACTAGGTGCACCTTTATTGCCCTGATATGCTTTTGTTCGTCCGTTAAAATAGCGTTCTTTTTCAGTCTGCGCGTAGTTATCATAACTCCGCCGCGCAACGCGCTTAAAATTATATAGTAAAGCGCAAGCGCGCCGAACCATGCGGACGAAAACAGTATGCCGTAAATTCCGTTATACAGCGCGTACATAACGCTTACCACAAACGAAATTATAAAGGCAACTGAGGCCCTGTATGCGCCGTCGGTTTTAAGTTTTGTAAAGAAATTTTTAAAACCTGCCAAGTTAGCCACCGATTAACCTTTTAAGTATAATAACAGACTTTTTGAAAATTTGCAAGGTGTTTAGCATTATTTACCGCTTGCCGCGCATTGACAGCGGGCGGGCAAATAGCGTATAATTTAACCGATATGAAACTTAAGAAAATTAGCGATATAACGCTGAAAGCTTCGTGCGCGGCTTTGCTTGCCTTAGCTCTCATACTTACGTTTACCGTTTCGGACTACTACATATTCAACAGAATAGGCTGGTTCAATAAAGCCGACAGCTTTAACTTCTTTTTCGTGTTAAGCCAGTGGATAAAAAAGGCTGGATTACTCCTTTTGCCCCTTGCCGTGTTTTTGAATAAAAAGAGCTGTGCGGATATTGTAAAGTACGTATTGCCGCCATTCGTCATAATTTCGTTTGCGGCGTTCGGCAAATTTTTCGATATAACCTCGGTTAACGAAAGCAGCACGCCCGCAGACCTCGTTTACGCGAACATAAACGAGTTTATGCCTAAAGCTGCGAATATGGCGCTGTTCTTTATTTCTAATATCTTATATCTTGTGATATGCGCTTTCTTATTCGTCCGCGACGGTTACAAGGTGAACGCGAAAAGCTTTATATGGCTTCCGTTTGCTTTCGTTGCGTGCGCGCCTTTGAATATTTTTGAAAACTTTTTCGATATAAATAAAATTTCCGCAACCAGCTTTTTAAGATTTAAAAACTTTACCCTGTGGCACTTTTTAGCCCTGATTATTCTTGCAGGCTTCACGATAGGCTCGTACTACTTTTTAAGAAATAAGGACAAAAAGACGCAGGACGGATTTTTAATTGCCGCGGCGATAACGCTTTTAATCCAGTACCACAGCAAGGACTCTATGGTGATGGGCGACGGGTACAACGTTTACCACACTGTATTTGCGTGCATACCGCTTTTTATTTGCAACATAGGCGTTTATATCGCGAGCATTTCGGTAATTTTGAAAAAGAGGGTTTTGTACGCTATTTCGTTCTTTATCCATGCGGTAGGCGCGCTGACGGTGTTTATATACTTCGGCAAGGACGAAATGTCAAACTACGGAATTTTTTGCAGTTACTCGATACTGTACTTCTGTCTGACCCACTGCCTTTTGTTTGCGCTGTCCGTTCTGCCGACAGCGCTCGGGCATTACAAATTTAAGTTTAAAGACTGCCTGATTCCGCTCGGATATTACTTCGGCGTTATAATCGTTGCGTCCATTTCAAGCGCGCTTGTGTCCTCTGCCTCTATGGACTTTACATATAACGGATACACCTTGCAGGACGGCGAATGGCTGTTGCCCAACTACGCGTTTACGCAGATTAACCCCCTGCCCTTCGATTTGCCTATGGTTAAGCTTACCATATGGAAGTACGATTTAAATATCCTGTACATACTCGGGCTGTATGCGGCATACGTAGGACTTTTCTTTGCGTTTACGGGTGCGTACTACGCCTTCCTTGCAATACGCAAAAAGGTGCTTGAAAGAAAGGCGCCGCAGGTTGCAATACGCGCTATGAGCGATGAGGCGGAAAGCGAAGCCGCCGCGACCGAGGAAAGCGAAAAGCACGACGAGACTGTTTAAAGGTTAATAATTTTCGTCGCTACCGAGTTTACGAACGACAAGTCGTGCTCGACGAAAATAAGCGTTGCTCCTGAGTTTTTGACGGCGCGCTCTATCCTCTCCCGCGAGCGGACGTCAAGGTAATTTAAAGGCTCGTCCCAAATATACAAATTAGCCATTTCAGAGAGGCTGCGTGCAAGCGCGGCCTTTTTCTTTTGCCCTTGCGAAAACAAGCTTATATCGCGTGTAAAGTCTTTTTTATCAAACCCGAACTTTGCAAGAATCGCCTTATAATATCCCTCGTCTATCCCGTAACTTTGCGCATACTGCGAGAGAGTACCTTGCATTTTGCACTCCTGCTCTACGTAAGAAATTTTAAGGCGCGGCGATATATCGGCTGTGCCCTGAAAGTCGATTTGCCCGCCGCATATAAGCTTTAAAAGCGTTGACTTGCCGCAACCGTTTTTGCCGACAAGAGCTATTCGCTCGCCGCTGTCGACGGTTAAATCGAAGCCATCGAACAAAGTTTTTGCGGGCGTTTTTAAAGTTAAATTTGAAAGAGTTAAAAGCCGTGTACGGAAAAACTTTTCGGGGAAAATTTTCAGCTCTTCCTCTTCGGTAAAGTTTTTTAAAAGCTCCTTTATTTCCCCTTCCGCTTTGGCTTGCCTCGCAGAAACTGCCGCCGCGCGCTTTTGTAATTTTGCCGCCTTCGCGCCGAGAAAGCCTCTGTCTACAGACGCGTATTTTTCGCCCGAGTTAAACTTTTCCCTCTCGGCGGAAACGCCCCACTCGGAAGTGCGCGCCGCGACTTTTTTAAGCCTTGCGCGCTCCCCTTCAAGCGTTTGCTTGCGCGTTTTATCAGCCTGCTCGCGCCTGACCTTTTCCTGCGCGTAGACGGAATAATTACCGCGCGTTAAATTAACGGTTTTACCCTCTATTGCCAAGACGTGGTCGCAACAGCCGTCAAGGAAAGCTTTGTCGTGCGACACGACTATAAAGCCGTATTTTCGCGAAAGGTATGCGGCAAGCTGTTTGCGCCCGAACGCGTCGAGGTGGTCTGTAGGCTCATCGATAAGCGCAAAGCCCTTGCTTGCAAAAGTTAAGGCAAGGCAAAACTTTGTCTTTTCACCGCCCGACAGAGTTTTGAACGGACGAAACAAAACTTCGGTATCGAGCCCGATTAAATTTACTTCGCGCAAAATTTCCCACTCCTCGCTGTCGGGCGCAGCCTTTGAAAAGAGGTCGTAAGGGATCGCGTTTTCGTCCGAGACGGCAAACGGAAACAGGCGGAAAGCCGTATTTGCGCAGATACTTCCTTCGGCATTTAACTGACCGCAGATAAGCTTTAAAAGAGTGGTTTTGCCCCTGCCGTTATCCCCGACGAGTGCGGTTTTCCAGCTTGTATCTATATTCAAAGTTAAATTTTCAAACACGGGCGAAAGCGAGTCCGCATAAGAAAAGTTTAAGTTGCGTATTAAAATTTCGGACATATAATTCCTCCTGAAAATAAAAAAATTCCGCGGGGAATTCCGCGGAAAAATTAACGTTAGCCTATAAGGTACCGTTTAAAAAAGCGCGCAATATCCCCTTTGTTGTCGCAAGACTTAAAAGTAAAAGGGAATTATATGCGCAACGGTGGATACCTCCGTCATTTAATTTTAATTTATATTTTAGTTTTTAGCCGCCTCGGCGCCGTGTCCGTAAGATTTTACGGAGTTTGCTATGTTGCGCATATGGTCGCCGATACGCTCCATATTAACGGCAAGCTGTAAGAACAGCGCGCCCGCCTCCGCAGTGCAATGCCCTTCCGTCATACGGCGGAGATGCGACTGCTGCATAACAACGTTCATTCTGTCGGTCTCCTGCTCTTCCTTTTCAACGTCGGGAATATACTTTAAGTTGCTGTCTGAGAACACCGCGCAAACGTGATTATAAAGGCGCGTGATGTGCAAATCCATTTCGCGGATTTCGTCCTTTGCGTGTTCGGAAAACTCGACTTTATCCTCAACGAGTTTTTCGGCATACTCCTTGATGTTTTCTGCGTAGTCGCCGATACGCTCTATGTCCGAGGTTACGTGATAGAACGAGCTTATCTTCTTTTCGTCTATTTCGGATACTTCCTGCAACGAAAGTTTAATTAAGAAAGTAATTATGTACTTATTGAGTTCGTCTATGTTCTTTTCGGTTGTTTCAAACTGTTCCTTGCCCGATAAATCACCGGTAAGCAACATATCGAGGGAAAGCTTGTAGTTTGCAAAAGCTTTGTCGCCCATGCGCAAAATCTGCTTTCTCGTCTGACCTACGGCGATAGCCGGCGTCTTTAAAAGACGGACGTCAAGCGTTTCCTTGTCTTCGGCTTTGCTTTCGCCCTTCTTTTCGGGAACGACAAGGCAGGCAAGCTTTACGAGGTACTTTAAGAAAGGAAGCAATACGGCGGTTGTAAGCAGGTTGAATACCATATGGAAAATTGCTATCTGCCACTGGGTGTCTATACTGCTCAGCGCCTTTGCTATGTATTTGCCTGCAAACGCGACGGGCCAGATAAATACCAGACAGCCCGCTACGTTAAACAGAAGGTGAACCATTGCCGTACGCTTTGCGTTTACGCTTGCGCCCATTGACGAAATGAGCGAGGTCAGGCAAGTACCGACGTTTGCGCCGAGAATGATGCACATTGCCATTTGAAGCGATATAAGGCTAACGCCCGTTACGGGGTTGGGCGTTGCAAGCGATATAACTATCGCCGTAAGCGCCGCCGAGGACTGCATTGCCGCAGTCAAGAGCGCACCTAAAATAAACAGTACAATAATTTCCCACGTCAGGGTGTCTTTACCGAGACCTATTGCGGTGAACATACCTTCAACCGCGCCCCTTACGTTGTCGTTGTCGAGCATATCGCCTACCGCGCCCGACATAACGTTAAGACCTATAAAGATAAGACCTATGCCCTCTAAGATAGAGCCTATCTGTTTTATCCTGTCCTTTTTGCCGACAAGCGTAAACACGAAGCCGACGAACGCTACGAGAGCGAAAAGCGAAGCTATAGAGAACTCCGCACCGCCCGCAGACGAAAGCGCCATAATGAACGCGGAAATGGTCGTACCGATATTCGCGCCCATAATAACCGAAGCCGCCTGGGCTAAAGTCATAAGTCCGACGTTAACGAAGCCGACTATCATGACGGTAGTCGCCGCCGAGCTGTTGCATATTGCGGTTACCGCCGCGCCAGTACATACGCCAACGAAACGGTTTTTGGTTGCCCTGCCCATAAGTCGGCGCATCGACTTGCCCGCGGCCTTCTCGATATTGCTGCCCAGCATACTCATACCGAGCATAAACACCACTATACCGCCGAGAATGAAAAACGCGCTGGTGATAATAGTCAGGACGTCTCCCCCCGTCATTGCCAATAGGGAATTTGCCATATAAATTTTTTTCTCCGAAATGTGTTGCAAATTACTGCATAATAAATTTTATCAGTTTTTTTATAGGCTGTCAAATAAAATATTAATATTCATTTTGTTTGCAAATATCGGCAAATTAATTTACAATAAAGCTATGTTTAATATTGTTTTGGTTGAACCGGAAATTCCACAGAATACGGGCAATATCGTCAGAACCTGCCACGCGACAGGCTGCGCCCTTCACCTTGTGCGGCCGCTAGGCTTCGACGTGTCGGATAAATACTTAAAGCGCGCGGGACTCGATTACTGGGACGAGGTTGAAATTAATTATTACGACTCGTTTGACGAGGTGTTGAAAAAGTTTGCTTGCTCACGCTTTTTCTACCTTACGACGAAGGGGCTTAACCGCCACTGCGACGTGAAGTTTAAAGAGGGCGATTTTTTAGTATTCGGCAAGGAAACGAAGGGTCTCCCCGAAGAGCTTTTAAAGGCGCATAAAAACGAATGTCTGCGGATACCCATGATAGGCGAAACAAGGAGTTTAAACCTTTCAAACTCCGTTGCTATCGCCGTTTACGAGGGATTACGGCAGTTGGACTTTGACGGGTTTAAGACCGAGGGTCAGCTGCACAACCTCAAATGGGATTAACGGCTTTACATTTTAATATTTTTATTGTATAATACTTTATATGGAACTTGTACGCATTGCCGTAGCAAGCGGCAACAAAAATAAAATCCGCGAGATAAAGCAGATATTTAAAGGCGTTGAAATAATTTCTATGCACAACTTGGGCTTTGACGGAGACATTGACGAAACGGGCAAAACCTTTAAGGAAAACGCTTTGATTAAGGCAAAGTTTATTGCGGAAAAGTTTAATATCCCCGCGCTTTCGGACGACTCGGGTCTGTGCGTGGACGCGTTGCACGGCGCACCCGGTATTTATTCGGCACGATTCTCCGGCGAGGGCGAGGCGGCAAACAGAAAGCTTTTATTAAAAAGGTTAGACGGAATATCAGAGCGCGGAGCGCACTTCGAGAGTGCGGTTTGCCTCTACTTCCCCGACGGTAAAACGTACTTCGGCGAGGGGCGCGTATACGGAAGAATTTTACAGGAGGAAATAGGCGAAAACGGCTTCGGGTACGACTGCCTTTTCTACTCCGACGATTTGAAAAAGAGCTTCGGCTTGGCGAGCGAAAAAGAGAAAAACTCAGTTTCCCACCGCTACCGCGCACTGTGCGATTTAAAGAGTAAATTATGAAAACGATAGTCGTAATATCAGACACGCACGGCAACAGACAGCTTTTGGATAAGCTCGATCCCATCTTTGCCGAAAACGATTACGTAATACATCTCGGCGATACTTCTGCGGACGGAAATTATATCCGAATGAAGCACCCCGAAAAAACTTATGTTATAAACGGAAACTGCGACCCCGTAAACCTCGGCGAAAACGAAAAGGTTATATCCGTCGAGGGCGTAAAAATATTTGCGTGCCACGGACACCGCTATTCGGTAAAAAGCAACCTTTATAAGCTTGCGGAAAAGGCAAAGTCATTAGGTTGCGGGATAGCGCTTTACGGACACACGCATAAAGCTTTTGAAACGGAGATAGACGGCGTTACGCTTTTAAACCCCGGCGCGGGTAAAAAGTACAGCGAAAACAGCTATCTTTATATTGTTATAAACGGCGAAAAAGCGGTATTCAAGACCGTTACGGTTCAGGTATAAATTTATGAAATTCAAACACTCATTCCACGTTTTCGTGGACAACTTTTCGGTTACCTACAAGCACCTTTTGTACAGGCTTGTTGTAATGATTATTGCTACGGGGCTGTATATTGCGGTATTGCACTCCTGCGTTAACGGAATTACGGACTCGGCACAGTTTACCGGACTTATAGACGCAGTAAAGGCGTTTGCCAAAAACTTTATTAACGGCAGACAACCCGCGTTGGAGGAGGCCGTAAATAACATAAAGGACTCTTTTGCCGCGGTAATGGACTTGATTTCAAGCAAACGCACAAGCATAACCTGGTGCGCGGTAGGCGCGTTTTTGATATTTCTCGTGCAGAAATTTTTCTCAGGACTGGGCAACTACGCGACCGCCGCGGTTATAAACGACAAGATGGCTCTGCGCGCAAAGTCCCCCTTCATTATAACGCTTGTGCGCAATCTGAGGGAAGCTTCATTGTACAGCCTTATGTACACCCCCATTTCGGTTATATACGATTTGACTTTCTATATAGGGCTTTTCTTCCTCGTGTTCAAAGCGCTGTTTTTCGTGTATCTCCCCTTACAGCTGTTTTTGTACGTTACGCTTATGGTCATGGCGATATCCTTTAAAATGGTGCTTACCTCCGACTGGCTTCCCGCGCTTATACGCGGAAAAATGGGCTCGGGTAAAGCGTTTTTATACACCTTTAACCGCAAAAATAAAAACACATTCAATATCTTTTCAAACTTTATAGTTCTGGTAATTATTATATTTGCTTTGAACGTTATGGGCGTTGTGTTTACCTTCGGAGCGGCGGCGCTTTTGACCGTGCCTTCGAGCTACGTTATACTCGTCTGCTTTGAATTCGTAAACTACTACGACAGGGAAGAGCTGAAATACTTCCTCGATAAAAACACCATAATCAAGCCCGAAAAGGAAAAAGCCCCCACGCGCGAAGAATTTTTCCGCGGAGAATAAAACAAGAATTACCCCGCCGCTTTACTGCGGCGGGGGTCTTTTTAAAATTTTTTAAAACTTTTTTTAAAATGAGGCTTTACAAGAGAGGGGTTATATTATATAATAAAGTAGGGTATTAAGTACCTTTTTAAATTTTTCGGAGGAAATGATGAGTTATAAAGATATTTACGAAAATTGGTTGAACGACACGCGGCTGAACGCCGAGGCAAAAAAAGAGCTTGAATCCGTTAAGGACAACGCCGAGGATATTGAATACCGCTTCGGTGCGGAGCTCGAGTTCGGCACGGCGGGCATGCGCGGCATCATAGGCTACGGCACGAATATGATGAACGTTTACACGGTAAGACGCGCAACGCAGGGTCTTGCGGAGTTTATTAAAACGCTTGGCGCGGACGCTATGAAAAGAGGCGTTGCGATATCATTCGATACACGTCTTAAAAGCGACGAGTTCGCCCGCGCGGCGGCAGAAGTGCTTGCGGCGAATAAAATAAACTCGCACATTTATTCACTGCCCCACCCCGTTCCCATGCTTTCATATGCGGTAAGAGAGCTTAACGCGGTTGCCGGCATTATGGTTACCGCATCGCACAACCCCAAGCAGTACAACGGTTACAAGGTTTACGGCGCGGACGGCGCACAGATGAGCCCCGAGGACACCGCGGTCGTCGTTAAATTTATAAGCGAAATAGACGACTATCTCGGCGTTCCTTCCCCCACTGCGGAAGAGGTTAAACAGTACATAACCGTTATCCCCGAAAAGTCTAAAATAGATAAAAAATATTATAAGGCTTTAACCAAGCTCACCCTTTCCAAAAAAGCCGTTAAAAAGTGCGGCAAGGACTTAAAGCTTGTTTACACGCCCGTACACGGCTCGGGATATATACCCGTTACCACAATACTTAAAAAGATAGGAATTAACGCAACCGTCGTACAGGAACAGACGACGAGAGATACCGACTTTTCAACGGTGGAAGTTCCTAACCCCGAGTTTAAAGAGACCCTTTCAATGGGTATTAACCTTGCGCAGAAAATCGGCGCGACGGTTGTATTCGGAACAGACCCCGACAGCGACAGACTTGGCGTTGCCGTTAAAAACAAGGAAGGCGAATTCGAAGCACTTTCCGGAAACCAGGTAGGCATACTCCTTTTGGATTATATCCTTACAAGGCTTAAAGAAGAAGACGCTCTGCCCGAGAACGCGGCGGTAGTTAAATCGTTCGTAACTACGGGTATGGCGAAGGCCATCTGCCAGAAGTTCGGCGTAACGCTTTTCGAGGTCCCCGTAGGCTTCAAATTCATCGGCGAAAAGATTAAGCTTTGGGAGAAAGACCACTCCTACACCTACGTATTCGGCTTCGAGGAGAGCTGCGGATACCTGCGCGGAACGCACGCGCGCGATAAGGACGCCGTTGTAGCTTCTATGCTGACCGCGGAAATGGTTTGCTATTACACCAGCAAGGGAACGACGGTGTTCGACAGGCTGCAGGAAATTTACGACACCTACGGATACGTTTTAGACTGCAACATCTCAATTCCCTTCAAGGGACTCAACGCTATGAAGGATATGAACGCGGTTGTGGACGGACTTAAAGCAAAGCCTGCGACTAAGTTCGATATTTACAACGTAACCGCGGTGCGCGATTACTCGAAAAATTTAAAGACGGATATTGCGACGGGCGCAACAACCGAGATAGGCTCTCCCCTCACCAACTGCGTATATTACGAATTGGAAAACGGAAGCTTTATCTGCGTACGCCCCTCGGGTACTGAACCCAAGCTTAAAATTTACTTCTCCGTAAAAGCGCACAACAAGCAGGATGCGGAAGCCGCGCTTGAAAAGATGCAGGCAGCCGTTAAAAAGATAATTAAAGCGTAAAAATCAATACGCGCCCCCGACTTAAAGTCGGGGGCGCTTTTTTATATTTTAATGCAAAGCTAAAATAAAGTAAGCATAAGCGCTGCGGAAACCGCTATTGCGATCCGCGCAACTTTCTTTAAGTAGTTCATACCTTTCTTGTAAAGTTTAACCTCTCGGACGTATTTAGACCTTTGAGCGAATCAAGGTCGTCAAACAATTTTTCACTTTCGCTTTGCATATCATAAGCTCCTTCGTAAAGCTCGGTATCCGAGTCGTGGCGGCTTTTTATTAAATTCTTTTGCCTCTCTATATATGCGGTGAACGTCATTTATTTTATCCTCCTAAATTCTACACTTATTATTCTATAT
>JAIDRX010000135.1 GCA_029061495.1 Clostridia bacterium | reverse complement strand
ATAGATATCAGAAGTCTTAACTGGATAGGTAAAATTATGCAGTGGCTTATCGATGGCGTCGGAATAGTAGGTCTGGGCGTAGTCGTGTTTACGCTTATATTAAAGACCGTAGTGCTTCCTCTGGACGCATATTCGAGAATCAAAACCAAAAAGCAGTCGCTTATAATGAAAGAGATGCGGCCGCAGATGGAAAAGCTGCAGAAGCAGTACGCCAACGACAAGCAGATGTACAGCCAGAAGGTTATGGAGCTGCAAAAGGCTAACGGCTACTCGATGTTCGGCGCGTGCATACCTATGATAGTATCACTCGTAATATTCATGGTAGTATTCAGCGCGTTTTCAACCTACTCGCAGTACGCAAACCTGTCCACTTATAATAATATGGTGGAGGAATACAACGCGAGCGTTACCGCTTACGTTTTAACTACAAGCGACGGAAAAACTGCGCACGAGGACGGTTTCTTAATAGAAGTCAAGGACGAAACCGCGGGCGGTGTTTCTTATAAAATCGAATATAATAAATTCAAAGAAAACAAGACCGCCGACTACGAAATTCCCGAAAATTTCGATACCCTTCCCGAAGAGAGCACGACGGACGAAAACGGCAAGGTTGTATACGGAAAAAATTATTACGTAGAATCGTACGTGAGACTGCACGCAAGACAGGCTTCGGCGGATTATTACAGGAGCAATAAAAAGAAGAATAAAACTTCGTTTATCTGGGTCGGAAATATCTGGTATCCCGACTCTATGCTGAACAAGGAAATCCCCTCGTTCTCGAAGTTCTCGTCGTCGGTATCCCGTGCAATCGGCACCGGCGTTGACGCGTCGTATGAAGACTCGTACAACGAAGTAATGTTCAACCTCAGCAAAGAACAGAAAACTTACAACGGATATTTCGTACTTATCGTGCTGGCGATAGGCTTGATGTTCTTACAGCAGTTCATAATGAACCGCTCGCAGAAGGACGCGGCAGAGCTCGGCTCGGTTGACGGAAGCGCCGCAAAGACAAACAAGTGGATGATGATTATGATGCCCGTAATATACGGCGTGTTCTCATTCTTCTACAGTGCGGCGTTCTCAATCTACATGATTACCAACACGACCTACGGACTTATAACCACCCTTATTATAAATAAGATAACTGAAACCAGATTTGCAAAACAGATTGCAAGCGGTCAATTTAATAAAAAACGCGACAAAAACAGAAAGAGGTTAAAAAAGTAATGGACGAACAGATTTTTACCGCAAAGACGGTAGACGAGGCAATTGAAAACGGTCTTACAACTCTCGGCATCACGCTTGACGAGGCGGAAATCACCGTTTTGGAAGAGGGAAAAAAGAAGCTTTTCGGCTCGGTTAAGGCAAAGGTACAGATTAAGAAAAAGGGCTCGGACGCAAAGCGCGCCGCAGATTTCATCGACGGACTTTTAAAAATTCTTGAAATCGAAGGGGCGAGCGAAATCGTCGACGAAGAAGAAAATATCAAAATCGAGATTAAGACCCCGACTTCCGCAAAGGTTATCGGCAAGCGCGGCGACGTGCTGGACGCCATCCAGAGCATTGCGGGCGCGGTTGCAAACACCGGCAGGGACGATTATAAAAAGGTCGTTGTAGACTGCGAAAACTACCGCACACAGCGCGAAGAAACGCTGAAAAAGCT
>JAIDRX010000134.1 GCA_029061495.1 Clostridia bacterium | reverse complement strand
TTCGGGGTCTATTCCGCAGCCCGAGTCCGAAACTTTTACGACAGCCTTACCGTCGTAATTTTTAAGCGAAACGGCAATTTTTCCGCCCTCGCCCGTAAACTTTACCGCGTTTGATAAAAGGTTGTTGAAAACTATTTCAAGATACCCCGCGCTCGTAACAAGACTTACTTCGTCGATGTCGCAGTCAAGCTGCAAATTTTTACTATCGATAATTTCCTCGAATCCGAGTACGGACTGCGCGAGAAGCTCGTCAAGCTGAACCCTCTCTGCCTCGGGCTTTATCTGCGCGTTTTCAAGCTTGTTTAATTTTAATATGTTTACTATAAGCGCAGTCAGTCTTTTAGAAGCCGACACAAGCGTCTCGGCATACTTTGCGCGCATTTCAGCATCGAGGTTTTCGTCCTGCAAAGCGGAAGCGTAATTCTGTATAATCGCAAGCGGAGTTTTCAGCTCGTGCGAAACGTTTGAAATAAAGTCGTTGTGCAAAACCTCGGTGCGCGCAAGCTCCGCCGCCATTTTATTTAAGTTTTCCATTATATAGTCGTACTCGTCGTAACGCTTGTAAGGATGGGCTATATCCAGCTTAACCGAAAAATCGCCCGAAGCTATTTTGTCCGTCGCTTCGAGTATTTTTTCAACGGGCTTATCAACCATAAATTTTCTGCGCAGCATATCGCAGGCGGTAGCTACAAGCGAAAGCGTAAAAACTACGGCAAGCATAACGCCCGCGATAACCTTTTCGTTTCCGCCGCTTTTAGAGTTGACCAAATCGAAAATCATTACCGCGATTGTAACAACTGCGGCAATAGTTATAAAAAACAGCACCGCGCCGATAATCGTAAGATTCGTTATTTTTTTTCTTTTCATTTCAGAACCGCCTTGTAACCGAGCCCGTGAACGGTCATAATTTCAAAGCCCGTGCAGGCGGAAGTCTTTTCGCGCAGCTTCGCCATATAGACGTCAACCGTGCGCGAGGTTGCGGACGAATCGTAGTCCCAGAACTCCTCCATAAGCTGCGAGCGGGTGAACGTCCTTTTGGGGAAGGACAAAAGCTTGAAAAGCAAATCGAACTCCCTCACCGTCAGCGCAATTTCCTCTCCGTCGATATAGGCGGTATGCTCTTCCTTGTTCATTCTGAAATTGCCTGCGACAAGCTCTTTGCACCTCTCTATGTTGGCACGGCGAAGCAGTGCACCCACGCGCAGCATTAATAACTCAGAGTCGAAGGGCTTTACGACGTAATCGTCCACGCCGAGCTTGTAACCGCGCTGTTTTGCTGGCATATCGTCAAGCGCCGTCATAAAGAGAACGGGGATTTGCTTGTCGTATTCACGCACCTTTTCCACAAGCGTGAACCCGTCCATCTGCGGCATCATAACGTCGGATATTATCATGTCGAAGCTTTGCTCTTCCATAGCTTTAAGCGCTTCAACGCCGTTAAAGCACGGGTACGGCTCGTAGCCTTTATCGGTCAAACACGAGCAAACGTGCCTGTTCAATGCAGTATCGTCCTCGACTACAAGAATTTTTACCATAGTTTGCACCTCTCTTTTACAATTGCATTTTACCATATAGTTATTGCCAAAACAATAATAAATTGTTAAAATTTTGTTAACGCGTGCATTTTTTAAGCGTTAATTTTGCAAACGCATAATTAAATGGTATAATTGATTAAAGGGTAAAAGACTTGTATTTGCTTGGCTGCGTTCCGGCTATGGTGTTACTGCTTACAATGCGTATTATCTTTCGGAGTCAGGTGGTGTTCTCTATGTTTACACTTCTCGTCAGTTAGCGGTGCGGCCTGCGCTTCACTTTTACCTTCGCCAAACAGGTTGTCAAACCTCATATTTTTGCGGTATAATTGCACAAAGGGTAAAAGACTTTAATTTGCTTGGCTGCGTACCGGCTCTTGTGCTACTGCGTATACTAATGACGATCTGTCAGGGTTAGGCAGTGCTAACAGTTTGCATAGTTGTTTACTTTTAGCGGTGCGGCCTGCGCTTCATACTTTTACTCCGCCAAACAGGTTTACAAACCTTATAACTTTGCGGTATAATCGGGCTAAGGGTAAAAGACTTTAATTTGCTTGGCTGCGTTCCGGCGATTCTGGTATTGCTTGCGGTGGAAATTACCTATCCGGAGCAAGTATTAATCACAACGCTTATACTACTCGTCAGTTAGCGGTGCGGCCTGCGCTTCACACTTTTTCTCCACCGCCGCAAGGACGACGGCGTTCTCGGGCACCGCGACTGC
>JAIDRX010000133.1 GCA_029061495.1 Clostridia bacterium | reverse complement strand
GTATTTTACTGCAAAATTTTATCGTAGATAGTTTTACTCTGAAGCATGTCGAAAAGTTCGTCCTCGCAGATTTCGTCGAGTATTCCGTCACCGTAAAACTGAATTATTAAGTACTTGCCCGAATCTACGTGCCTTAGCGCGTCTTTAAAAGTAGAGTCGGCGCTGAGCATAACGTGCTTTATCTCCTTCCCTCTTTTTGGCTTTTTCGCCTTGTACCTTACGCGCGACAAAATGGTGTCCTTCTCAAATATTGCCGAAACCAATAAAAACACCGCAAACACCAAAAGCGAGATATTTTTGTACGCAAGGAAAAACACGAGCACGAACGCGGCGGATAAAAGTCCGCTTAAAACTCGCAATAAAATACGCGCCGTTTTTTGTGGCATTAGCTTTATAAGTAGGCACCTTACAACCCTCCCGCCGTCGAGGGGGTACGCCGGCAAAAGGTTGATTGCAAGCATCACCGCGCTTGCGTAAAAGACGGTGTCCGTATATGCGTAGGTTACAGGGAAAAACCACCACAGCCCCGCCGTGGCTATGCAGATAAGCGCGTTTACCGCAGGACCCGATAAAGCCAGCTTAATTTCGTCCCGCGGAGAAATTCCTTCGGTGTCGCAGACGGCGGCGGCGCCGTACGGCATTAAAGAAATTTTTTCGCATCTGAACCCTAATCGCGCCGCGCAAAAAATATGACCGCACTCGTGCAGGAGCGCGGTCAATGCGTATATAATGAATACGGGAAATCCGCCGAATACAGCCGCGGCAAGCCCTAAAACTATAAACAGCGGATGAAGCCTTATTTTCACGATTTCCAGACGGGGACTTCGTCCATCATTGTAAAGCAGTTTAAAAGCGAGCTGCCGTCGTACATAGAAACTCTTACCTCGGAGTTGCCGTCGCTGTAGCCTACGGGGATATTTGCCAGAACCTGCGTTCCCTCTGCGGGGTAAACGTCGGTAAGACCCGTTATAACGCTTGTAAAGGTTGAGGTGTGCGCAATTTCAACGGTGTACATTCCGCTGTCCTCGTAAATTTTGGAAATCTTACCCTTGCAAACGGGGTAAACGCTGCCCTCTGCCGTGAAGGAAATTACGCCGCTTTCGGACATCTGAATTTCCGCGTCGGAAAGCTCGCTTACAACGGGCGAAAGCACAAACTCGTTATACGTCGGCTCGGCAACTTCGGACGAAGTTTTAAAAAGCCCGAGGAAGGTATTTATAGCGCTTTGCGGCATAAATACGTTAGTTAAAAATATCGCAAGCGCAATTACGCCTATAGCTACCGCCTCGCTTATAAGTACTATGCCCGCCTTGTCCTTACCCTTTAAAGAAAGCTTTTTAGTCTTTTCGGGTGCGGGAGGGTCGGAAACGTCCTCCGCATAAACGTAAGCGCCCACGCGCTCGTTCACGCTTTCGACAACCATATCTTTAAGCTCATCCTGCTGTTCGGGCGCGGGGCTTTCCACTTTGGGTTGTCTGCGTTTGAAAATGCTTTTCTTTTTAACTACGTTCACCGTGCTGACGGGAATTTCAAGCATTTCGGCATAGTCTAATTCTTCGTTCATATTATCCTCCGATTTTCATTTTTCAGTCTATCCTAATTTTATGCCGAGGGAAAACCGTATAGAACAAAAACCGGAAAATTTTCATATAATGTTTAGCCCGAAATTATATCGGAAAGTAAAGCAAACTTTTCGGGCGAAAGGGTCTCTCCCCTCGCCTTTAAATCTATACCGCATTTCGTAAGTACTTCCTGCGCCTGCGCGCGCGAAAAGCCGAACGAATTTACCAAATTATTTTCAAGCGTCTTTCTGCGCGAGGAAAAAGCCGCGTGCACTACCTTTTTATATACGGCTTTATCGTTTACCTTAAGTGGCGCGCCAAAGGTAAATTTTACGACCGCGCTGTCAACGTTTGGTCTGGGGTAGAAAAGTGTGCGCGGCACTTTTTTGATTATTTTACACTGCGCGCGCAAGGCTATCATTGCCGTTATCGCGCCGTAGTCGCTTGTTCCCGCATTAGCGCAAAGCCTTTGGGCAACCTCTTCCTGCACCATTACGGACAAGCCCTTGCAAAGAGCGCTGTCCTCTATAAGCTTCATTATAAGCGGCGTAGTTATATAATACGGCAGGTTTGCAACCACAAAGTATCCGCCAACCTCTTTTTCAAAGTCTTTTAAGTCAACCTTTAAAAAGTCTTTAAAAATTACTTCGGTATTGTTACAGCCCTTTAAGGTCTGCGCGAGGACGGGCTCCAAAGTTTTATCCACGTCAAAGGCTACTACCCTTTTCACCTTTTCGGAAAGGGCGCGCGTAAGCGTGCCCGCGCCGCAGCCTATTTCAACTACCGTGTCGCCCTCTCCCACGCCCGAAAGCTCAACTATGGACGAAAGTAAATTTTTATCGGTTATAAAGTTTTGACCGAACTGCTTTTTAAAGCCGAAGCCGCACTCGGCAAGTATAGTTTTTATATCTTTTTCCATATTTTAGCGAACCTAAAAAAGAATAAAGTAATTATATCAGTACAAACTTATTTTGTAAACGGTTTTATACCCTTTACCTCACTTAAGAGAAAAAAGCCCGCGCGGAGAAACCTGCGCGGGCTTTGACTTTATTTATTTACTTTCTCCCGGAAATTATATCTACGGGCTTTGCCATAAGCATTTTAACCACGGGAATTATAATTCCTACCGCGACCGCAAGAATTGCAACCGCCGCAAGCACCGCAAACTGCCGTATCGAGAAAGATAAAAACAGCGCTTTGGCAACATAACCTTTGGTAAGGTGCGAGTTTATTATGACGTCCGCCACGGCAGAAAATACCGTTGCAAGCGCAATAAGCCCCGCCGCGAAAATTCCGTTTTGGGCGGCGAATATCTTGAATATATCGCCCTTAGACGCACCTATCGCGCGTAGAATACCTATCTCTCTCTTCTTTTCGGTAACGACGCCGCTGACGTAATACAACACGAATAGCGCAGAAACTACCGACGTGCCGAGCGCGGTGTAAAAGAATATAGTTTTACACAGCTCCATCGTGTCGTCTTTATAGTCGACAATCTCCTGTGCGTCGCCAGTAAGCATAAAATAATTGTAACGATGATCAATCTCATTGGGTAGTTCGGAATGATATCTTTCGTGTATACGCGCGGCTTCAACCATAGCTTTTTTGCCGCCCGTAATCGGCGAAATAACGCTTGCAATGCAGCTATCCGTTTCTCTGTATTCTTCTCCCATCAAATCGGGTACAAAATAATCGCGATAAAAGCCCTTGACGGTAAACATTACACTTTGCAAGCCGTAACGAGTCATAGCGTTGTTTGCCATGCCTATAGCGTCATACTTGTTCGCGTCATACTCTTTAAACATAACCCTGTCGTAAATCTTTTTATTTACGTTGGTATCCAGCACGCCCACAACCTTAAAAGTCAGATATCCGTCTCTGTTTTCGTGCGAAAGTGTTTTGCCTATTATATCGTCGTAAGATGAAATAGCTTGTAAGGTACCGTCCTTAGGCTTGTAGCCGTAGGTTTTAAAACCTTCGAACATATAGTCGGGAATAACGATTTCATCATAGCTTTGCGGATACTCGCCGTAGAGAGTAAAGCCGTAATCCGACACGAAATTTTCGTCGAGTTCTGTTACGCCGTGAAAAAATAACGTTTGATTACGATTATCACGTAACTCTTCGATATGGTAGCTGCTACCGCCGAAAGTCGAATTCAAAGAAAAGTTGTAAACTTTATCGTATCTGTTGCACTTGACAAGTGTTTTAAGCCTTTCGTATCCCGTTTCGTTAAAAGTACTTTTAGTGTACGAAAAGCTCTCGCCTAACTTTTCAAGATCCCGAGCCGAGGTTTGCACAAAAATATAATAAGGCGTCTCGTATTTAACAAGATTGTCCGCAATAGCTTTTTCCCTATTGTAGCTTGCAAACGAGTCGGATACGCCGACGCACGTAAAAGTTATAAGGCAGATTATAACGCAAAGTGCAAGACGGACGGGGCGTGCAATTAAAAAGCCCGCGCCTATACCAAAGGCGCGCTTTGCGGGCAAACCGCCGTGTTTTTTTTGCGCTTCGGGTTGGCTTTCCGCAGGCTTTACCTCTACGTGAGCGCTGTCTGAAATAACTTGTCCGTTCTTTAACTCTATAACCCTGTCGCCGAATTTATCCGCCGACTCTCTGTCGTGAGAGACGACTACGACCAAAGTACTTTCACTTATCTTTTTCAACAGGTTAAAAATTTCTTCGCCCGTGTCGCTGTCCAAAGAACCCGTAGGCTCGTCGCACAAAAGCATTTCAGGCTCTTTAACTATTGCGCGCGCAATCGCCACGCGCTGCTTCTGTCCGCCCGAAAGGCGGTTGCACTTTCTGTCGCCGAAGCCATCTAAATCAACGTTTTTCAAGGCAGCGGCGACCAAGTCGCCGCCACCCTTTTCGCTCTGTAATTCTATGGCAAGCCCTACGTTGCGCTCAACGGTATACTCGTCCAAAAGGTTGTTTTCCTGAAAGACAAAGCCCACGCTGCCGTTGCGGTATGCGTCAAGCTCCTTTGCGGAAAAGTCCTTCATAGATTTTCCGTTGACCAAAACGTCGCCGCCGTCAAAACTATCCAATCCGCCCAAAACGTTTAAAAGCGTAGATTTGCCGCAGCCCGATTTGCCGAGGATAAATACCATACCCTTTTCGGGCAGGTCAAAGCTTACCCCTTTAAGCGCGGGCACGTCGGCGCAGCCTTTTGCTCTGTACGTTTTATTTAACTCGTGTATCGATATGTATTTCATTTATTCATCCTACAAATGTTGTCCATAAGCATAACTATATTGTCTTATACTTTCTTCGTCTGCGCTTACGGTTACTGTCATCGACATATTTCTGTTTACCCAGTCGTCTTCGCCGCCCCCCGTCGCGCCGTATCTCACGACGAGACCGAGTTTATTATCGACTACTAAGTTACTTAACGGAATAGTTTTAAAATTGAAATATACCTCTCCGAAATCTTTAGTAACCCCGTCCCCGCCATACTGCACTTCAATTCTATCAACAAAACTATCGTAAATTTCTTTAGTGTTAGGATATAAAAATACCTGCTGGTAGCCCCTGTCCTTCTCTCTCATTTCTAACCTTATGGTTACAGTAACATATTGATACCCGTTTACAGCCATATTTTCCCAGCTCGGGAAATCGAGCCACGAGAACACATCGCAATATTGTCTTATGGGGCCCGAGTCGGTTATTGTTTTTTCAGCAGTCCTTGTATATGTACCCGTATACTGATCGTTCTCAAATACGGCAGAAGTTTCAACAGGATCAGGAACCGTTGACGCGTTAGCCATGTAGGAGTTGCCCATTCCTACTGCCATTGCCGAGGCTGCGGTAACCGTTGCCGCGGCAAGTAATAATAATCTTTTGGTAGAATTCTTCATTTTTGTTTTCATGATAAAATCCTCCTTACAAGAATTATACCATATATTACCAAAAAATCAATATTTTTTAAAAAATTTTGTCATATAATTTAATGACAAATATCGACAAGTTTTTTAAACAGCTTATGCGCGTTTGCCCAGACGGTATCTGCCATCTCCTCTGAGGAAACTCCGCGGATAGCAGCCATATTGTTTAAAATTTCGGGTATGCTTTCGGGTGTGTTGGGGAAGGCGCCGTACTTAGAAGCGGGCGCAAGATAGGGGCTGTCAGTCTCGGTCAAAAGCCTGTCCGCGCTAAGTGCCGCTATGCACCTTTTCGCCTTTTTACTGCCCGAGTAAGTACTCGTTCCGCCGAATGAAAAATAAAGCCCGAGCTTTTCAAGCTCTTTTGCAATTTCAACCGAGTGCGAATAACAGTGCAACAGCGCCCCCGCTTTAAGGCGCGGCGCGTACTCCTTTAAAATATCCAGCATATCCTCTGCACAGTCGCGCGAGTGAATCTGCACAGGAATATTTAATTTTTCAGCCAATTCAAGCTGTTTTAAAAATAATTCGCTCTGTAAAGGCTTATCCGTATCGGGGTAGTGATAATCCAGCCCGATTTCACCTATGGCAACGCATTTTTCGTGCACCGCGTACTCGGCGATTTTATCAAGGTCGCCCGCGCGGTATTTTTTAAGCTCGGTCGGGTGAAAGCCCGCGGTAAAATATACGAAAGGGTATTTCTCCGCAAGCTTACAGCAATACTCCGTTGACGGCAGGTCGAACCCGACGGTGATAATTTTTTTTACCCCCGCGGACTGTACTCTCTTTAAAAGCCCGTCAACGTTGCCGTAGTCCCCGCCGTTAATATGGCAGTGAACGTCTATAAAATTCACGAAAGCAGGCTCCCGTCGGGGACGTCCTTTTCGGGCGAAACTATTGAGAGAGTTCCGTCGGGTGCTTCGGCGCAGACAATCATTCCCTCGCTTAAAATGCCCTTCATCTCTCTGGGGGGCAGGTTACATACGACAATTACCATTTTGCCTACCATCTCCTCGGGGGTGTAATGGTTTGCAATGCCAGAAAGCACGGACAAGGTCTTTGAACCTACCTTTATCGTTTCGTGCAGAAGCTTGCTCTTTTTAACCGCCTCGCACGCGATAATTTTACCAACGCGCATTTCAACCTTTGCAAAGTCGTCGATTGTGATTTTTTCCTTTTCGTTCTCGTCCACGGGCGCCGCCTCCATTCTCTGTTTTTCCTCTATCTTTGATATAATAGGTTTAATATCCTCGAATTTAATTCTCTCGAAAAGCGTTGCAGGCGTAATAGTTACTTTGTACTCCGCTACGTTTCCGCTTGCGCCTATTTCCTTTAAAATGCGCTCAGCCGTTTCAGGCATAAAAGCTTTTAACAGGTTTGCGCCGACGTCAAGCGAATGCAAGAGATTATACAACACTTCCGAAAGCCTGTCCTTTTTGCTTTCGTCCTTTGCAAGAATCCAGGGGCAGGTTTCGTCAATGTACTTATTCGCCCTGCGGAAAAGCGACCACAGACAGTCGAGCGCGTCGGCTACCTTGTACTCCGCCATCTTTTCGGCAACTCTTTCGTAAGTTCCCTTTATCACGCTCTCAAAATCGCCGTCCGTTTCGCCCGTAACGCCCGTCTTTTTAGCCGTACCGCCGAGGTACTGGTTGGTCATCGAAACCGTCCTCTTTAATAAGTTACCCAAAACGTTTGCAAGGTCGGAGTTGTTCCTGTCGCACATAAGCTCCCAGGTAATTATTCCGTCATCGGCGTAAGGCATTTCGTGCAAAACGAAGTATCTCACTCCGTCCACACCGAATATTGAAGCCAAGTCGTCCGCATATAAAACGTTACCTTTGGACTTCGACATTTTGTCGCCACCCTGTAAAAGCCAGGGGTGCCCGAATACGCAATCAGGCAGTTCCTCGCCGAGCGCCATTAAGAATATGGGCCAGTAAATCGTGTGGAAGCGTATTATGTCCTTGCCGATAATATGCACGTTTGCCGGCCAGTATTTTTTGTAACTTTCAGAGGGCTTTTCGGTGTCATACCCTATGCCCGTTATATAATTGGTAAGCGCGTCAAGCCACACGTAAACGACGTGGCGGCTGTCAAACTCTACGGGTATACCCCACTTAAAGGTTGAGCGCGAAACGCACAAATCCTGAAGCTTGCATTTAAGCGTTCCCTTTTCGCAAGCGGCTAAAATTTCTTTATCGCTTTTGCCGATAAACTCGTCCGCTAAAAGGAAGTTGTTCATCATTTCGTTTTTGCGCGAAACGGGTTTTATAAACTCGGGGTGGGTCAAAATATGCTTTACAAGCCTGTCCGCATACTTGCCCATTTTAAAGAAGTACGCCTCTTCCTTTGCGGGCTTTACCTCTCTGCCGCAGTCGGGGCACTTGCCGTTTACAAGCTGGCTTTCCGTCCAGAAGCTTTCGCACGGGGTACAATACAAGCCCTCGTACGCGCCCTTGTAAATATCGCCCTGCTTATAGAGCTTGGTGAAAATTTTCTGCACCGTTTCAACGTGGTCAGTATCCGTCGTGCGCATAAACTTGTCGTATGATACGTTCATTAAATCCCATATGCGCTTTATTTCGCCCGCGACGTCGTCAACGAACTGCTTGGGCGTTAAACCCTTTTCGGCGGCTTTCTGCTCTACTTTAAGACCGTGTTCGTCCGTACCCGTCATAAAAAAGACGTCCGCGCCCTGCATTCTT
Source organism: Clostridia bacterium (assembly GCA_029061495.1). Taxonomy (GTDB): domain Bacteria; phylum Bacillota; class Clostridia; order Christensenellales; family Borkfalkiaceae; genus Coproplasma. The sequence continues at coordinate 7,066 of JAIDRX010000133.1, read as the reverse complement.
TTAAAGCGCGCTATCGCGTCAGAAAAAATTGCCTCGTAGGTGTTGCCGATATGCGGCTTGCCCGACGTGTAAGTTATTGCGGTTGTAAGGTAAAATTTTTCTTTCATGGTTTAAAGTATAGCACACTCCGCCGCCGTTGTAAATTGTAAAGCGGCGCATAACTCAAAAAAACGGCTCATAAAAATAGTTTATGAACGTAATTTTTACAGTCGTTTGCATAGCCTCTATGATAGCCATTGCCGTACTTTCGCCGGACAAGCTTTTATCTTCGCTTTTGGGCGGCGCGGAAAGCTCGGTAAAAATGGCTATAACCCTCTTTTGCATTTACGCGGTTTGGATGGGGCTGTCCGAACTTGCCGAAAGGTCGGGACTTTCCCGCGGTGCGGCAAAACTATTAAAGCCCGTGTCGCGCAGAATTTTCAAAACCGACAGCAAAGCGGCGAACGAGTACCTTGCAATGAATATATCTTGCAACCTTTTGGGGCTCGGCGGAGCCGCCACCCCCTACGCTGTCAAGGCGATAGGCGAGCTTGAAAAGGAAAAAAACTCCTTCGCGCAAAAGCTTTTGTTTGTAATAAACGCAACTTCAATACAGATTTTGCCGACTACGGTAATTGCGCTGAGGGCGAGCGCAGGGAGCATGAGCGCGGCGGATATATTCCTGCCCTCGCTTATATGCACGGCAATTTCAACCCTCGCCGCAGTCGGGCTTTTCCTTTTGGGGAATAAGATATGGCGCTGATAATTCCTGTAATTTTTATAGCCGTGTTTATTTTTGCGGTTATAAAAAAAGTAAACGTTTACGACGGATTTACGGAAGGTATTTCAAAGGCGGCAAAATTTACTTTTGCGCTTCTCCCCTGCCTTGCCGCAGTGTTTATGATGTGCGCGCTGTTCGAGCAGTCGGGACTATCGGACGCGCTGACAAAGCTTTTATCCCCTGTTTTCGGGTTTTTAGGAATACCGCCGGAGCTTACGAAGTTAGTACTTATAAAGCCCTTTTCCGGAAGCGGCTCGCTTGCATATTTAAACGAAGTAATTTCAACCTACGGCGCGGACAGCTATATAGCGCGGTGCGCGTGCGTTTGCTTCGGCTCGTCCGAGACGGTGTTTTACATATCCGCAGTGTACTTTGCCGGTATAAAAGTAAAAAAGCTTGCAATGCCCGTAATCTGCGTGCTTGTTGCAACCTTTTTATCAACGATTATCGCCTGCCTTGTGTGCAGGATTATATAAACCTTACATTTAATCGGTGTACCTTTATAGCTAATGCAGTAATCAAGCCCGCCCACTCGTCAAACTTAAATAATTTACGGCGCGCCCCAAAACCACGATTTTGGGGCGCGCACTCAATTTGCGTATACTTGCGGCTCACTGAGGTGAATGCCCGCAATTATATATCTGTGTGCCCTTATTATTGAGGGCAGAGGGCGAACAGCCCTCAAATCACGAAATTTTAAAGCGCAGAATAGCTTTAAAAATTTGTGAACTTTAAAAACGCAGAAACGGCGCAAACCGGAGTTTGCGCCGCCTCTATATGATAAGGGGGAAAATGATGAGCTATGTATGTAAACGTCGTTTACATTTATAATTATACATAAAACGCATAAAAAGTAAAAATATTTTAAAAAATTTTTTTGCCGTTTTTTTATTTATATATAGCGTTACAAATTTTGTTAATTTTTCACAAATTAACAAAATCGCTGTTTCAGCCCTTTCCGCCGCGTATTTTTGCAACGGCGGCTTTTAAATATTCAACGGTTTTGTCTGCTTCTGCTTTCGTATTATATTTGCCGAAGGTAAAGCGAACTGCCGACTTTGCCCTCTCGTCCTTGTACCACATTGCCTTTAAAACGTGCGACGGGCTTACCGCCCCTGCCGAGCATGCCGAGCCCGTTGAAACGCATACTCCCTTTAAATCTAAAAGGAATAAAAGATTTTCGCCGTCGCAGCCGTCAAAGGATATATTTGCGTTAGAGGGTACGCGGTTTAAATTATCTCCGTTTAATTGTGTTCCGTCAATTTCAGTAAGTACGCGCTTTACAAACCAGTCGCGCACGGCGGCTATTTTTTTATTGTTGACTTCGCTATCTTGCACGGCCTTTTCAAGCGCTGTAGCCATTCCAACGACAGCAGCAACGTTTACGGTACCGCCGCGAAGTCCGCTCTCCTGCCGTCCGCCAGAAATAAAGCGGGAAATTTTCGCGCCATTTTTAATACGGATAGCGCCTATCCCCTTGGGGCCGTAAAACTTGTGCGCGGATATACCAAGTCCGTCGCAAAACTCTGTGGGGAAGGGCAAAACGCCCGCGCTCTGAACGCAGTCGCAATAGTAAAATACGCCGCGTTCTTTGCAAGCTTTGCCAATCTTTTCAACGGGCTGAATTACGCCCGTTTCGTTATTTGCGTGCATTACAGAACAAAATACCGTATCACGGCGGATTTCAGACTTTATGGCACTAGGCGAAATTATTCCGTTTTCGTCCGGCAAAAGGTATGAAACTGCAAAGCCAAGCTTTTGCATATCCTTCGCGCTCTCTAAAATTGCGGGGTGCTCTGTTTCGGCCACGATAATATGTCCGTGCCCCTTCGCGGCGCAGACTCCCTTTAAAGCAAAGTTGCCCGCCTCCGTTCCGCCCGAGGTAAAATAGACTTCCTCCGCGGGGCAACCTAAAATTTTTGCTATTTTGTCGCGTGCGTATAAAACGGCGTTGGCGGCAACCCGCCCCGCACTGTGCTGTGAAGAAGAATTTCCGAAGTTTTCTTTCAAATAAGGAAGCATTGCCTGCAACACTTCGTTATCTATCGGCGTTGTCGCCGCGTTGTCAAGATATATCATAAATCGAATAAAGAATATATTTTATTTAGCTTATCCAAAACGGCTTTTGTTTCGAGATACTCTCTGCCGAGCTTGGTTGACGAGTCCTTTTCGTTGAGCTTACAGTTGCGGCTTGCGTCCCAGAACTTATGCGCCGTAATCAACACGAATATAAGCGCAATTACGGCAAGCGCGCCGAACACTATCGTAAGTATTAAATATAGTCCGTTTTCGGCGGCAAATATCATAGATGCGAAAACTATTGCAAGTATGGCAAGCACCGCAAAGGGTACAGCCGCGCCCGCAAACAATTTAAGCGCGCTTTTCTTTTTATCGGCGAAAACCTCTCTGCGCTCCGCCTTCTTTTGCTCGTTTTCTGCTTTTAGCTTTTCGGCTTTCGCCTGCGTTTCGTCAATTTGTTTTTTGAAGCTTTTTGCCGCGGCAAAGGGCTGAATTTCGCTCTTTTGCTTTTCGTCCGCGTGAAGCTTAACTGCGTCGGCTGCGGTTACGCAGTCGTCGAGAGAGGAAAAGTCGGTAAAGTTACGCGTAAGAGCCATCAGCTTTACACAGTACACCTCGCCGTCGTTGGGGCTTAGCTCCTCCGCGCAAGCCGCCTCGTACAGCGCCGCCTCGAAGTCGCCCGAGGCTATCTTTTCGCGCGCAAGGGTTAAGTGTGCGCCTCTCTTTTCGGCGCGAAGTTTTTCCTCTTCCTCAAGCTGTCTTTTGCGCTCGGCAAACTGTTCGGGGGTGAGCACCGCCGCTTCCTCGTCGTCGCTTGTCGCTTCGGGCACTTCGAATACGGGGATATCGCTCTCCTCCTCGTCGTCCTCCGCGCTTTCGTCGATTACAAGCTCGTCCTCGCCGTCCGCGTTTTTGCGTATTTTATACTTTTTGTCTTTGTCGTCGTCTATAAGCCTTTCCTCAGCCATAGGCCGCCTCCGTTTATTTCGGTATATAAGTTTTAAGTTCTATTGTGCGGAATTTTCCGCGATACCTGCTTTTAGCGTATGCGCGAAGTTCGGGACTATCGAAAAGCGCATAGACTCCGCTTCCCGAGCCTGTCATATTAACGGCAAGCGGCGCGAAAGAAGCAAGCTCGTCAAAGGCAACGACAACCTCTTTTGTCAGCTGTTTTGCCGCAGGCGCCAAGTCGTTGCAAAGGTTTTTTGCAAGCGCCTCTCTATCTCCGTTTAAAAGCGCGGATAAAGCCTTTTGCGTATCTCCGTCGCCGCCGCCCATCTCATCGTAAGTTTTATAGCACTGCGCCGAGCTTACTTCCGTCTCGGGCGCAAGCAGTAAATAGTTTAACTTTAAGTCGCTCTCTATCGGCGTAACCTCGTTGCCGCGCCCTGTAAGGCGAGCGTACCCGCCCGACAGCATATATCTCGTGTCGCTCCCAGTTCTGTCTGCAAGCAGTTTTTTACCGGCTAAATCGCGCGTGCCGTACAGTTTTTCAAGTCCGTTTAAAACCCCTGCCGAATCCGCGGACGAGCCGCCTAAGCCCGCACCCATAGGGATATTTTTATATACGGTTATATCCGCGCCGTACGTGTCGTATGCTTCTATAAAGTATTGCGCCGCCTTGACCGCGTTGTTGCTTTCGTAAGGTATTCCCTCGCTTCCGCAACCGTGCATGGTTATAGTAACCTGCTTATCCGTGCGCTTTTTTAAAACTATCAAATCGTACAAGTCAACGCTTGTAACGAGGCTGTCTATCGTGTGGTATCCGTCCGCCACTCCTGTGATACTTAAAGTTAAATTAAGTTTTGCATAGCTCTTTATGCGAACGCTTTCCATAACGGCATTATAACACAACGCCTCAAGCATTTCAATCGTTTTAATATAAAAAGCGGACGCGTTAATGCACCCGCCTTTAATTTAAACGTTTTCAATAAGGTTGCACTTTTTGGGTTTAATCCTGTCGTACTCTACGCTTACCCTCTGACCTTCCTGAACGGGAAGCTGAGCGAACATATCGTCGACAAGCGCGTTAATGTCGTTTATAATACCGAGGTTCATGCTCTGCTTAAACTTGACCGTGAACACGAGCGGTTTGTCAAGCTCGTCAACGGCAACTTTGAATTTGAAAGTGAACGTGTTCTTTCCGAAGGGACCGATACTGAACGAGCTTACGCCGCAGTACTTGCACTCGATAACGTCGCCCTCTGCGACCGCCTTGTTTTCAGGCTTTATTTTTACTTTTTTAAAAACAACTTTGTTAGCCATAATTACTCTCCGTAAAATTTTTATCGTAAACAAATTATACTTTAAAATAAAGCACATGTCAAGCTTTTAAAAATACGGAGCGGCTTTAACCGCTCCGCAGTTATTTAAGAATTTTTAGGTCTGTAAATCAAAATTCTCTCTTTACCGGTTAAGGGGAAAGTAAGCTCGGGATTAGTCGCTTCGATTTCCTCGGGGCTCTGCAAAAGCCGTTTTGCCGTATCCCAAAGGTTATCGCCCGCAGTGGGTATGTATACGCTGAGCGCGCTGTCGCAAGCGCCCAACTCCTCGCCCTCGACCGCTTCCGTAACGTAGCGGATTGTCTGCTCCTCGCAGTCGGCGGCGGCAATTTTAAGCACGGCTTCCGCCTCGCACTCGCCCTCCGCGCGGAGGCGTAAATTCAAGCCGCACACCGCCACGGTCATATCCTTGCAGTGCTCGCTCACTCCGCCGAGCGTTACCGAGAAAGGAAGGTTAACTTCGGTCGAACGGATTTCGCCGTTCTGTTCGTACAAGAGAGTTGCGGTAACGCTTCCTTCTAATCCGCCTACCGTGCGGCTGAACTCCGCTTTAGGCACGGCAGCCGCAAGGAACGCGCAGGTGTAGTCGAGCCTTGCCTTGGTTGCGCATAAACCGTTCACCCTTTCGGAAAAGACTTTGACGCCTGTGCAAGGGTAAGCCGTTTCCTCGGCAAAGGTAAGCTGTAAATTATTCGTGCAGGAGAATGCGTCGCGAACGAGCGGCGTTTCCTCCTCCTCGAAGTACTGTCCCGCAAACGCAAGCTGGGCTACGACGCCGACGTCGCACTTGCCCTTTTCCTCGTTGACCTTTGCGGTAACGCTGATGTCCTTAATTTCCGCGCGGCAAACTGCGTTATGATTTAAAAGCGCGTCCTCGCAAGCGATTTCGGCTTTGAACGGAATTATCCTGTCTAAGCTTACGGGCTGGGACGAGCGTACGGCTAAAAGCGAAAGATAAATTTCACCGCTTATTTCAACCGCGCCCGCGCGGCAGTTGCAGTCTAAGACGAGTACGTCCGCCGCGGGGATAAGTACGTCCTCTGCGTTGCAGTCGAAGTCGTCCTCAACCTCGCTTTCACCTGAAAAGGTTACCGCGGTATAGAGCTTTGCGTTCTCCATAAGGCAGACGGCGCCCTCGGCGGAAGATAGCATATTTCTTTCGGCGGCGGCAAAAATCTGCGTCTTTGCTCCGACGACTACGCCTAAAAGATAGGACGAGCCGTCCCTTTTAATTTGCGACTTTTCACAGGAAAGCGTGCAGATAGCCCTGTGCGCGGGCGCCAGAATATCGTCGTCCGCATAGTGCGAAAACTCCGCGCCTTTCTGTATGCGGCAAAGCTTACCACTCTCGTCCGCGTAAACTATTGTGCAGACCAGCCTTCCGCCGTAAGTAAGCCTTCCCGACGAAACCTCGCACGACGACATGGAAACCTGAGGATAAACGGCGACGATTTCGCCTATATCCTGACCCGATAAACGAATTTCGACGATGGACTGCGAGCCGATTTCGGCAATGCGCCGCGTTAAAGTCCCCGTAGAATACTGTGTTGATAAAGACATAAAACCTCCCTCGGCACTGCCGAATGTATACAAGGTATAATATGCCTTACCTCCGCGGGATATTCATATAAATTTTTCGGGAATTTACTCGGCGGCACGCTCCTCTATTTTTACCCTGCCGCAAAGAATTTCGGAATACGAGTACGCAGTTTTACCGAGGAAGTTTTTATCGTCGGGGCGAACCGTAAACAGCGAGGGATAAATTCCGCTGAGCGTTGCAGGGAAGGTTACGAACTTGTTTCTGCCGAGGTTTAACTTTACCATAACTGGCTTTAAATAGAACGCCGTTACCATGTCTTTGATAGATTTTATTGTGGTGTTAACTTTAATCATAAAAGTATTTTTGCCAAAAAAAGGTAAAAATATGCGCCCGCGCTTTAAGCGCGGGCGGACGAAATTAATTTCGTGAATTAATTATAAAAGCGAGGAGTCATCCGAAAAGTAG
>JAIDRX010000132.1 GCA_029061495.1 Clostridia bacterium | reverse complement strand
CCCCGACGCACAGCCCGCCCTGCATTTCAACTCCCCTTACGCGCTGTTGGTTGCCGTAATACTTTCGGCGCAATGCACGGACGAGCGGGTGAATAAGGTTACAAAAATACTTTTTGAAAAGTACAACACGCCCGAAAGTATGCTCACCCTCTCGCAGGAAGAGCTTGAAAAATATATTTTCTCATGCGGATTTTACCGCAACAAGGCGGCGCACATACTTTCCGCCTCGCACGACATTTTAACGCGCTACGGCGGGAAAGTCCCCGACACTTTGGAAGAGCTTAAAACGCTTGCAGGGGTCGGGCAAAAGACTGCCAACGTCGTGTATGCGGTGGCTTTCGGCGGCGACGCTATTGCGGTGGATACGCACGTTTTCAGAGTTTCGAACAGGCTTGGAATTGCCGAGGGCAACACCCCCGCCAAGGTCGAGGCAGGGCTTAACAAGGCTATCCCCAAAAGCGAATGGTCAAAAGCGCACCATTACTTAATTTACCACGGAAGGCGGGTCTGCCACTCGCAAAAGCCCGACTGCGTAAACTGCACCCTGAAAGATTACTGCAAATTCTATAATTTGACGAAATAAAAAACCCTGCGCGGAAAATAAAGTTCCGCGCAGGGTTATTAAATTTTAAAGAAAAGGTAAAGTTACTGCAAGAAATATCATTACTATTATATATACCACACTGACAACTATACCGCAAACAGCATAACGTTTGCCAAGCAGTCCATCTCTCTCACAGCGTCTGTAAGCCACACTGCAACATATAAGCCCCACTATAGACGTAACGCCCCAAAACGACAGTGCATATCCCACTACTGCAAGTACGCATAAAACGTTATTCGGGTCATCCCCGACGTAAATGCTATATTTAACCTTTTGTGTTTTTTTCTTTTTGGGGACAGCTATTCCGCAGTTAGGACATTTTTTAGCCCAGCCGCTTATTTCGCAACCGCACTTATCACAAAACAAAATTTAATCCTCTTATCATATAAGGAATTAATACACAACAGGAAACAAGCTGGCAAAAAGTCCAATCATTGTAATGCTAAGTATAATACTCGTTATAATGCTGACACCTATAGAAACCGCGCTGATAATAATACCCGCAAGGGCAAGGTTTTTACCTTCGAGTCCTTCGTTTTTACTGCGCTTATAACCTATAATACTGCAGACAAGTCCCGCAATAGGCACAAAGAATGACAGTATAAATCCTACGAGCGCCAAAACGTTATTTTCTTTTTTAGGCTGCGCCGCACTATTTGCCGCATTCGCCGCGCCGAAGTTTTGGGTAGCTACTCCGCACTTGGGGCAGATTACCGCGTTGTCGTTTATTTCGTTTCCGCAATTCGAGCAAAACATATTAATCACCTCTAAGCCTATTATATCATAATAATATTATACTTTCAACAAAAATTTGCCTTAGCTTTAAAAAATTTTAAAGCACCGTACGGCGGACGGCGTTGCGCCACCCCTCTAAAAGAAAAGCGCGCTCCTCCTCGGGCATATCGGGCTTGAACGTAGTTCCGCCTGACTGTAACGCCCTCAGCTCGTCCTCGTTATTCCACAAGCCGCAGTTAAGCCCCGCAAGGTACGCCGCGCCCAAAGCCGTAGTTTCAACGACGTCTGGGCGGTAAGCTTTGCAGTTTAATATATCGGACTGAAACTGCATTAAAAAGTTGTTTTTGCTCGCTCCGCCGTCAACGGCGAGGCGGGATATTTTTATGCCCGCATCCTTTTGCATTGCGTTTACCAAATCGCTTACCTGATAGGCGATACTTTCAAGCGAGGCGCGTATTATATGTCCGCGGGTAGTTCCGCGCGTTATGCCCGTTATAGTACCGCGGGCGGCGGCTTCCCAATACGGAGCGCCGAGTCCCGTAAACGCGGGGACGATATAAACTCCGCCGTTGCCTCCCGCCTTTACCGCCTGCTCCTCGCTTTCGTCCGCGGACGAAATTAAGTTGAGTCCGTCCCTCAGCCACTGCACGACCGCGCCGCCGACGAATACCGAGCCTTCCAAAACGTAAGGCGGTTTTCCTTCCGCAGTGGCGCCCAAAGTGGTAACCAAACCGTTGCCGCTTTTAACAGCTTTGTCGCCCGTGTTCATAAGTAAGAAACACCCCGTGCCGTAGGTGTTTTTAACGTCGCCTTTCTGCGTGCAAAGCTGACCGTAAAGCGCCGCCTGCTGGTCGCCGACCGCACTGCAAACGGCAACCGCCGCGCCGAATACGCTCTTGTCCGTCAGCCCGAAAAAGTGTCCGCTGGGGTAAACCTCGGGCAGCATGGACGATGGAATATCGAAAAGGCGCAACAAACTTTCGTCCCATTTAAGAGTGTGGATATTGAAAAGCATAGTCCGCGCCGCGTTGGTGTAGTCGGTTGCGAATATCGCTCCCCTTGAAAACTGCCACATTAAAAACGTGTCTACCGTGCCGAACAGAAGCTCGCCGCGCTCCGCTCTTTCTCTTGCGCTGGGAACGTTGTCGAGTATCCACTTTATTT
>JAIDRX010000131.1 GCA_029061495.1 Clostridia bacterium | reverse complement strand
TAGTACTATGCTTATTGCCAAAATTGCAATTTTTATTTGATAAATTGCGAATTTCTCCGTCAAAAACCGTTACGCTTTGAATGTCGCTTTCGATATGCCGCGAAGGCACTCCGCCGTTCATTAAGGCAAGTCCGCCAAGGCTTGCGGGTATTCCCACAAGATATTCCAAACCGCCTAAGCCGTTTTCCTGGCAGAATTTTAAAAGCTCCTGTACGGTCGTGCCGCTTAAGCAGTATAGCGTGTCGCCGCGCTTTTCTATTCCTTTAAGGTTTTTGGTGCTTATTACCGCGCCGTCGTAAAACTTATCGGAAGCCAGAACGTTTGAGCCGTTACCCAAAATAACGAATTTTTCGCCTGAACTGTTCAAATAATTGAATACGGCAACCGCTTCTTGCTCGGTTTTCGGGAAATATGCTATTTTTGCCTTACCGCCAAGCCCGTACGTTGTATAATTTGCAAAACAAAAATCGTTACTTTTTTCAACCTGATTTATAATATCGCAATTTGACAAACTTCTACCTCTATATAATACCATTTTTTTACGCTATTTACAATTACTTGAATAAGGGTTTCAATTTTTTTATATCCCCGTCATTAAATGCCGAATTAATTTCGGTTTTTGTATTCTCGCTTACGGTTGCTTTCAGCGTATAATTGTACGTTAAACCCTCCATTACGCTCATTTCGTCGTCGTATAACTTAACTCCGTCCGTTATAAGTCCGAGTTTATTGACCGTTTCGCGTTTTTTAAGCAAAAAGGCAATAAAGTTTTGGGCAATTTTTGCCTTATTTTTAGAAGTTATTGAAATGTTCTGATATAAATCGTTAAACTCGGTTACAGGTTTTACCGCAAACGCAACTCCGCGAGTTTTAAGCCTGTAAATGTCGCGCTGAGTACCCAAAAGATACTTGTATTTGCCGTTAATTAGTTTGACGTAAGCGCCAGTAGGCTTTTCGACATCGGCGCCGTTCAAACCGCAGAACAACGCGCACACTTCCGCCAGATTATCCGTGCCGGCGTTAATTACCGTGTTTTCGGCTGAAATATCCGAAAAATCTGCGCCTTCGGTTGTAGTTAAAACGCAATATCCGCCGTTACACCAGCAGAAGTACGGAGTTTTTCCGACGATATAGCTTTCTATACCGTGTGTACCGGCTCCGTAAGAGATTAAATCTGGTACGTTGCCGGACTTTAAGTTTTCTCTTGCGGCGGTTGCTGTAATAGAAGTTACGGTTACGTAACAGCCGGAGTTTTCAGAAAATTCGTTACCGATATTTTGCAGATAAGCCGCGCGTGAGCCTTTTCCGCCCTCGAAACTGTCAATTTGCCACACGTTTAAAACTGACATATCTTTTTTTTGAGCGCTCGCGGTTTTGTTACCAGCGGTTGCCGCCATTATCGGCACGGCAATAAGTATACTTATGCATAGCGCAAAAAATAATGAGCGCAAAAGCTTTGCTTTGTATCTAATTAAGTTTTTCAACTTTCGCATACTCTATTTTATTTAGAAAAGCGCGTAAAAATACATAGGGAGTATCCTAAAAACAGGATACTCCCCCCGCCCATCCGCTGAAACGCGGACGGCGTTTTAGCAAACAGACATATATATCAAAGCGTTTTACCGCTTGTAATATTATCTTGCGCGAAGCCGTAATTTTTATACAAAAAAACAGTCCGATATCTTCACAAATGAAGATATCGGACTAAACCCTATAATCTTTCATCGGTAATAATATGCTTAATCCCCGAATGCTCTGAGCTTAAATAGTTTTTCAGAAAAGTCGGATAAACTTTGTATTTGTCCAAATCTTTAATAGGTATCCAACGCATTATTTCCTTATCGCCAAATCTCGTATAGCTGTTACTTTGTAAAGCCTTTGTGCCTCGCGGTTTCATAAGAAAATAAAAAGAAATTTCGTGACAAATCAAGCCCTCGGCATAAGCTC
>JAIDRX010000130.1 GCA_029061495.1 Clostridia bacterium | reverse complement strand
TCTTACAGGAATACATTAAAGTAACTTATAAGAAAGGAAACGACCCGTTCTACACTGGCGAAGGCAAAAAGCTTTCCGACGTATTCAACAGCGCATACGCTGCATGGGACGTTGACCTCTACGTAGCGCTCGGCAGATGCTACACCACCTGCGGCGGTATGCTGGCTAAAACAGCAGCAGGTAAAACCTCGTCTCTCGTAAAAGAAACTGAGCAGTTGTTCCTTCTTTCCGGTCGTGAATATAAGTCGAACAGATACAGCGATACCTACTCAATGGTAGGCGAGCTGTACGGTATCCGCGGTCTTGAAACAAGATATTCTCCTACGTTTGCATATATCAACGCAGAAGGCAAAATTTCAGACGCGCGTCTTGATGAAAAGACATGGGAAGCTCTCGATAAGATGAATAAGCTTGCCAAGGAAGGTCTTTACAATGCTATGACCGATGACAACATCGGTGAAAAGGCAGGTTATTCTTCGGGCAACCATAAAACAAATACCGGCGTGCAGACCCTGTCGCTTCACGACTACGTTCAGACTCAGACGGCAAACATCGGATTTGAGAAGCAGGGACCTACCGGAGATCCCAGCACCTACAACTTTGCTCCCGTTCTTACACCCGTATCGCACTGGGATACAACGGGCAACGGCACGGCTGATACGACGATGAGATTTACCGAAAGCTGGCGTAGCGTAAAGAACACCGGCTGGTGTATCTCTTACGACGGCGTTAAAGACAGCCCTGACAAACTTGCGGCTTCGCTTGCACTTGTTGACTACTTCTTCTCGAACGACGGTCAGATCCTTATGACCTACGGACCTCAGGGCGACGATAACGACACCGGCGCGGCTGCAGATGCCAAGTTGGCAACCGGCGGCTTCTGGTACGGTGACAAGGTTGCGGCAGGCACCACCGTTGCAGGCGTAACAATTGCTTACGACGCTAACGGCGCACTTGACGCAGAAACCCTTGGAAAACTGGTAACGGCGAAAGTTCTTAAAACCAACGACAACGTTCAGTATTACGCTAACCCCGGCGAAAAAGACGCACAGGGCAACATCATCAACAAATACGAGGACAGCTACTTCTTATATAACAACGCTCTTTATACCGGCACTCTCTATAAGGGCAGACAGATTCCTAAACTGACCGCAAGCTCGCTTTCAATGTTTGCAGCCGCTAAACTGGGTCACAATTCGTTCACAGACTACGCTCGTTTCTTCATCGGTTCGGCGTTGAACATCGGTAACAAGGACCAGGGCTTCGAATATCAGTGCACTGCAAAGTGCGGTATCGTAGGCGCGGATATAGTCAACATCGCGCTCGTAAACGGAACAATCAAGCACACGCTTCAGATTTCTCCCGCAGAAGCAAAAGCTAATAACAACTGGTGGTATATGCTTACGCCCACCCTTCTGCCTTACGAAAGCCGAATATCCGACGTTATCAACGAAGCACCCTATAACGTAATAACCGCACTCGGCGCAGACGACAAAACCACGACGCTCTTCAGAAGCAGCGGTACCAAGAGCACCACAAACCTTCTTATAGACGTTATGGCTTACGGTATCGGTTCGGGTCACGCTATCAGAGCTTTGGGCGACAGAAACGTAAAGCTTCCCGATTCAGCTGCGGCTATCGTTGAGTATCTTGACACTATAGACAAATAATTCTGTACAGTAAATTAAAAAATAAAAATTTTGTGCGCGCCCGTCTTCGGGCGGGCGCGGTACAAAAAAATTTGGGGAACGTGATATGAAGACTCAAATGAGATTTCAAAAATACTTAGTGCTCGCAGTGTTGATAGTTGCGGCGTTAAGTTTCGTATACGCTCTTTCTTTCTGCGGCAGTACGATTTACCAGTACGGTACGTTGTATGATTCGCTTAATGACAAAGAGTACGTTGATGGCGCCAAAGCTCTTTTTGAGGCGTCGCAGAAGTACAACGATGTTTTGCTGTGGCTCTCCATAGTATTTATACTGGTTGTGGTACTTAACTTCGTAATGGCTTCGAACAAGCGCCGTAACTATTACGTAACAAATTACATATCGGTTATTCTTACTGCGGTTTCCGCAATTGCATTTGCGGCGGTACTTATCTGGATAGTGATTGACACTTATTCGCTGTTCGTTACAATTGACGTAGAAGCGGCTGAATTTGAATTGGAACTCACGAGTATCGAACTGAAATATTCGACAATTAACTTTATAATGGGTTATATCGTTGCGGCTATTTCGGTTATAAGCGCAGGACTTATGATTTTTAACCTCGTATGGAAGGTAAAGCTTATGCAGGGTGAAAAGAAACTGCTTGCGGCTTCGCCCGTACAGAGTGAACAAGTAACGGCAGAGGAGGGGGTGTAAAATGAAAAAAGAGCTTACACCTGAACAGCAAATCGTACAAGACGATATTCTCCGCTACAAGAGAAATAAACTTGCCCAGCTTTTCGCAATTTTGGGCATAGTATTCAATTGTCTGTATTTCTGCCTGCTTTACGCTATACCCGATGCAGATATGAGAAAAATAACTCTCGGCGTATCGGTAGTTCTGACGCTGGTGCTTTTATTGATGGTGTTCTTATCGTCGGAAGGCGTTAAGGGCTATAACAAAAAATTCAGCATAGTGCTTCTTGTAATTGCCGCATTCCAGCTTTTAAGAATATTCTACTATCC
>JAIDRX010000013.1 GCA_029061495.1 Clostridia bacterium | reverse complement strand
CTTTTTGTGTCAAGGCAAGTAAAGTTGTAAAAATAGTGTTACAGTATTTATGAAAAGGAGGTATTACTATGGAAAAACAATGTTGTACGTGCGGGCGCTTTACGGCATACTTTATAAAGGCGTACTGTTGCTATTTAAGGACGGGCTGCGGTAACTGTTCCGCACGAGGCGAGACTGTAAATAAAAAATTTACCTGCGATAAGTGGAAGGCCAAATTGCGCAATACCAAAGTTAAGCAGGCAAGGGTTATAAACAGCTTAGCCGACGCTATAACTAATATCAGCGTTATAAAAGATTTTTTAGAGGAAAAGCCTTAGGCGTGTATCTTTATTACTAAATCGATAAACAAACTAATCACAAATCAAACAATAAGCCCCGCGGCGAATGCCGCGGGGCGGATAATTTTTATATTTTAATTAAGCCAAAAATCTCTGTTAAACATAAACCATAAATCACGTACGAAGTGCCGCGCAAGGAACAGACCTATTATCAACGCGGTAACTATCGCGATAGTAACTATTAAACCTTTAATGCGGAGTTTAGGCATTTTGAATTTTAAGATATACAAAAATCCCGCTATTAAATAGCACGCTAACATTATAAGCTGGGTTGCAAGCGTTACCTCGAAAATAGTTGCTACGAGGTAGAATATGGGCAAGCCAACGGCGATACACGTTACGGGTAAACCGAAATAAGCAATAAGTCTTCCGCTTTCGGGATCGCGCGTGCGGATCTCTTCAAGCACGTTATAATAAGCAAGGCGGATAAGCGCGCAAAGCACGAACAGGCAGAAAACAATTATGTAGTACCAGGCGTGCATTCCCATGCCGTAACCTATCATTACGGGGGCTACGCCGAAGGCAATGAGGTCGCTGAACGAGTCGATTTGTATGCCGAAAATTTTGTCGTCCTCGGTACGGTTTTTGCGCGTCTTTGCAACAGCTCCGTCGAAGGCGTCGCACAGTCCCGAAATCAAAAGGCAGATAACTCCCCATTCGGGGCTTACCGTTACCGAAAGGAAACTTCCGACGATTCCTGCCGCCGCGGACATATACGTCAATATTACACCGTAATGGTAGTAACCTATAAATTTATTGTTTTTCATTTTCCATATTCTCTTCTTCGGTTTGCGAACTTTCTGCCGGCTCTTCCGCCTCGGCAGGCTCAGCCTGTTCAGCCTGCTCGGGTTGCTCCTCCGACTCTTCGTCAGTTAATAACGAGATGGGTACAGGGGGAATTTCAAGCCCCTCGGGCACGGTTTCCTCCGCGGGTTTTGCAATGGGCTTACGCCGCATCTGATAAACGTGATACGAAAGAGTAAAAAGTCCGCTAACGATTATGCTTAGGTAGTACGACACGATTCGCATAATTATCATTGCAGAATAAATAAACGCGTCGCTGCTGTAAATAACGTTGTAGGTGTTGAGGTAAAGATACTCGAATGCTCCCGTGCCGCCGGGGACGGGAAGGAAGGTGTAGCCGACGATTACGAACGACTGCAATACAAAGACGTCCCAGAAGGAAGTTTCGGGCGCGACCGCAAGGCAGATACAGCACGAAATGAGTACGCGCACGACCCTTTGGGCGAGAGTTAAAAGTATGGAGTTTAAAAATAAAAACTTGTACTTTCTTATAGCTCCGAGACAGCTTCTGTACTTTTCAACTTCGTAGGAAAGTTTGTCACGCCACTTGTCGGGCTTTTTCACGATGTGCATTTTTACGAGCAGGGTAATTATTCCGTTGCCCACTTTAAGCACGACCCTGCGGCAGAACATGCACGCGATAAACAGTCCCAAAAGTACCGCCTGCATAGAAATTCCGAAAATTATGAAAAACTTTACAAGCGGGTTAAAGTGCCCGAACATGTGCGGACGGATAGCGAACGCGCACGCGCTCAGAATCAAAAGCGCGGCGGTGTAGGCTATCGCGTTTACCAAAAGCGTAAAGCTTGCGGTACCCGCGCCCATTCCGTCCTTAACCATGTAGTACGCCGCGGCGGGCTGTCCGCCCGTTGCCGAGGGGGTTATCGCAGAGTAGTAAATGTCAGCCGAGGAATAGGCGATAGATGAGATAAGCCTGCCCTTATGCCCGAACCTTCGGCTAATCATATGTATGCACATACCCTCGAAGATTATTCCTGCTATCATGCAAAGCACGCTTGTTACAAGCAGCCAGGGGTTGCTCGCTTTTAAAAACGCGCCTATGTTTTTGAAGTTAAGCTCTTTGTTGCCCGTTACGCAGAGTACCGTTATAGTAATACCCACCAAAACGAGTACGACGGAGATATTTATAAGTTGTTTTCTGACTTTTTTTGAAACCTTTTTCATTTTAGCTCCGCGGAGGGTGGTGATAAAATTATTATACTACAATAATCTGCGCTTTGTCAAAGTTAAAGTTTACTGTTGTTTATCGATTATGTCCAAAATTTCGGATATTCTGTCTAAATCGTCGCGCGAATAATAGTCTATGTAAATTCTGCCCTTTTTATCCGTACCGATAAGACTTACCTTTGTGCGGAAGGTAAAGCGCATGCGCTCGACAAGCTGTTTAAGCTCGATAGAGGCAAGCGCGCGTTTTTTCTGCTTCTTTGCCTCTAACAGTTCGGACGACATCGAATGTGCGCGGACCTTCTTTTCGAGTTCGCGAACAGATGTTTGATTTTTTACCGCGTCGTTTGCAAACTTTATCTGATCCTCGGCGGACAAAGTAACTATCGTCCTCGCGTGGCCTGCGGAAAGCTTTCCTTCGGCGACGAGCTTGGTTACTTCGGGGCAGAGGTTTAAAAGGCGTAACGTGTTTGCAATTGCGGGGCGGGATTTACCTATTCTTTCGGCAAGCTCGTCCTGGGTAAGTTTGTAGTCGTTCATGAGCTGCTTCATTGCCGAAGCCGCCTCGATGGGGTTTAAGTCCTCACGCTGTAAGTTTTCGATTAACGAAATCTCTTTTATTTCCCTTTCGGTGTACTTGCGGATAACTACGGGGATTGTAGGTCTGCCGGCAAGCTTGCAGGCACGGAAACGACGTTCACCCGCGATAATCATATAAGTTCCGTCGCCGTTGTCGTTTACGACGATGGGCTGAATTACGCCGTGTTCGTTAATCGAGTCGGCAAGCTCTTTTAAAGCCTGCTCGTCGAAATTCTTTCTCGGCTGGTTGGGGTTTGCGGAAATTTTGTCAAGCTCCATTTCCTCGGCGTTTCTCCGCTCTTCCTCGGTGTAGCCGAAACCCTTGTGGTTTTCAAACATATGTTCGTATGCTGCCCCCGTTTCCTCGAACAGCTCGTCAAGTCCCTTTCCTAATCCTTTTGCCATATTTTTACCTCTCCGTATTTACTTTATTTTTGTTTTGATAAAAATTCTTCAGCCAAAGCCCTGTAAGCCCTTGCCCCGATACACTTGGGGTCGTAAAGCATTACGGGTTGTCCGTGGCTGGGAGCCTCCGCAAGCCTGATGTTGCGGGGAATAATAATTTCGTACAGCTTGCTTTTGAAAAACCTTTTAATTTCGGCAGTTATCTGCTTTGATATCAAAGCCCTGCCGTCGTACATGGTTATGACGACACCCTCAATCTGCAAATTGGGGTTGAGGTGTTGTCTTACCAAAGCAATGGTGTTCATAAGCTGGCTTACGCCTTCCAAGGCGAAATACTCGCTTTGCAGGGGGATTATAACCGAATCGGCCGCCACCCACGCGTTTATGGTAACCACGCCCAGGGACGGAGGGCAGTCTATAAATATGTAATCGTAATTGTCCCTGACCTTATCGAGGGCGGTTTTTAAAATCCTTTCGCGGTTCCGCTTGTATACGATATCTACTTCCGCTCCCGATAAATCGACGTTGGCGGGCAGAATATCCAGCCCCTGTATCTGGGTGGGCAGGATATTCGCTTCCGCAGGGTCTTCTTCTATAAGGACGTTATATACCGATTTTTTAAGAGAGTTTTTCGGAAAACCGAGACCCGTCGTGGCATTGCCCTGCGAGTCTACGTCCACAAGCAAAACCCTTTTACCGAATTCGGTACAGTATGCCGCCATGTTGACGGCGGTCGTCGTTTTACCGACGCCGCCCTTTTTATTTGTAAATGCAATAATCTTTCCCATATTCTCAGCCTCTACGTTTCACGTGGAACGTTTTAACCTTCGTACCGTTTGAAAGGGTTTTCGGAACGGTCGTTGTCGTGTTTTTCCATATATCTGATAACTTCTTCGTACGACTTGCCTTCCATAAGCAAATCAACCTCGTCCGTGTAAATGGTCTCTCTTTCGATAAGAACCCTTGCCATATTGTCGAGAATTGCACGGTTTTCGGTGAGAAGCTTTCTTGCACGATCGTGCTGGGTTGCAACTATGTCGCGGACTTCGTCGTCTATCATTTTAGCCGTTTCTTCGGAATACGAGTTATGGGTTGCCATATCTCTGCCGATAAACATAGGCTGCGAGTCGTCGCTGTAACTGATAAGTCCGAGCTTGTCGCTCATACCGAATTCGGTTACCATTGCACGGGCAAGCTTGGTGGCCATTTTAATATCGCTTGAAGCACCCGAAGAAATATCCTTTATTACAAGCTCTTCGGCAACACGGCCGCCGAGTCCCATGCATATGTCGTCAAGCATATAATTTTTAGAGTAGTAAGCACGGTCCGTTTCGGGGCGGGTCATCGTGTAGCCGCCGGCGGAGCCGCGGGGAATTATCGTAACTTCGTGAACGGGATCGCAGTTTGTGCAAAGTCTTGCAAGTATCGCGTGGCCCGACTCGTGGAAGGCGGTCAGCCTCTTTTCGGGTTCGGTTACGACTTTGCTCCGCTTTGCGGGGCCCATTGCAACCTTGTCGATGCTCTCGAAAAGCTCGGCATTGGTAATGAATTTTTTATTCGCACGGGCTGCAAGGATAGCCGCTTCGTTCAAAAGGTTTGCAAGATCCGCTCCCGAGAAACCTGCGGTGAGGCGGGCAACCGTCTTGAAGTTGACGTTAGAGTCAAGCGGTTTGTTGCGTGCGTGAACCTTTAAAATCTGCTCTCTGCCCTTGACGTCGGGAAGGTTTACGAAAACCTGTCTGTCGAATCTGCCCGGGCGGGTGAGTGCGGGGTCGAGAATGTCTGCACGGTTTGTAGCCGCCATTACGATTACACCCTCGTTGGACTCGAAGCCGTCCATCTGAACGAGAATCTGGTTGAGGGTCTGCTCTCTCTCGTCGTTGCCGCCGCCGAGACCCGCTCCGCGGTGTCTGCCCACGGCGTCGATTTCGTCAACGAAAATGATGCAGGGCTGGTTCTTTTTAGCCATATCGAATAGGTCGCGTACACGCGAGGCACCTACGCCGACGTACATTTCAACGAAGTCCGAGCCCGAAACCGAGAAGAAGGGAACACCCGCCTCGCCTGCAACGGCTTTGGCAAAGAGGGTTTTACCTGTACCCGGAGGGCCTACCAAAAGAACGCCCTTGGGAATTCTCGCTCCTAAGTCGGAGAACTTTTTGGGCTGGCGTAAGAACTCGACGATTTCGGCAAGCTCTACTTTTTCTTCCTCGGCACCCGCGACGTCCGCAAAGCGTACTTTAATATTGGTGGAAACGCGTGCCTTTGACTTGGCGAAGCTCATCACCTTGCCCGCACCGCCCATGGACGAGCGGATTATAAGGAAGAACACCACGCACACGACGACTATCATCAGAATGGAGAAAACCGACGACATCCAGCTTCCCGCGTTGGGATTTTCCTGCGTAATTATTACGCCCATTTCCTCCCAAGAGTTAAACGGCTCTTGCCAACCGTTAGGACCGTAGGCGGATGGGCCGTAGCAGTAGTAAGTTTTAACGTAGCCGCCCTTTGCGTTTTTGGTGTAGCCGGTGTACTCGTAATCGTCGGTAGCAACCTTCCAGATAACGGTGAGGGTTGACTTTTCGTCGTCGCTTACGATAACGCCGTCTTTAACTTTATAGTCCTTGAGGACTACGGGCTCGCCGTTTTCGTCTTTTGCCGTCGTACTGACGATTACTTTGACCGTTTCGGTTACGGGGTTTCCGTTCTCGTCGATAATCTGTTGATCGTTTTCATCCAGCTTGGGGATTTCTTTTTCGACCTCGTTGGGCTTGCCTTCCTCGTTGTAGTACTGGGCGTTCTCGACGTAGGTCTTGAAAACCGAGCGGTCAATCTCTTTCGCTCCGCCTTTCATAAACTGGGTAACCAGAATAGTTACCACGGCGGCAACGAGGGCGAGAATGACTACCCACATTATGATTTTGCCTTTTTTACTCAAATCAAGTCTCCTTTTATTAAAATGTCTTAGTCCGCACGGTCTAAAAGACCGTGATAGAAGTATTTTATCACATTGCACGCCTGTTTACAAGCATTTGGGCTTGCAAAATGGCTTTTATCACTTAAATTTTACGCTTCTTTCACCTGCCGTTTTGCCTTAAAAAGGGCGGTTTTAGCTGAATTAACTGCAAAACAACCTTTGCGCCCACACTAATTTTTAAAAATGTTTAACGTGAAACTTTTTCTCTCCTCGATTTTTTTGATATTTTATTGTTTCACGTGAAACGTAAAGCGCGATAAAATCGGCTTTTCTTGAATTGTGGATAGCTTTTTACGGTTTGTGGATAAAATTTTTGAAAATTTCGATTTTTAAGACGGGGAAAAGTTCAACCGTTTTTCGGGGGTTCACCGACGGTTTTTTAAGTAAACGCGATATTTTGGGGCTGACTTTTCCTGCAACATCTATATTTTGTGTAATTAAATTAAGAAAATGATTAAAGGCAAATTTTTTATTAACAGCCGCCGCTGTCTAATTGTGGAATTAATGTGGAAAATTTCAAGCAACTTTGTCCGATTTGACCTTTCAAAGCAAAGATAAAAAATGCAAATTAACATAAATTTTCCTTAGGTATTATATTTAAAGTGGAAATGGGCAATAACCCCCGGGAGGTTTTTATGGAATATTCATTTAATTTATATAACTCGCTCGCCCCCAACGGAGTTTGCCGTGCCCGTAAAAAAATACTGCCCCGCCCCGAGTCCGCCCCCGGAATTTTATGTATCGGG
>JAIDRX010000129.1 GCA_029061495.1 Clostridia bacterium | reverse complement strand
AAATGCCTACCGCAAGATGTGCGGCAAGCCTTCTATCGTTCCCGACAATACGACGGTTTTGGGCGCGCTTGCGGCGCCGAGCGCCGCGCAGTCGTCAAGCGCGGCTACGATATCCTCGGTAGTGGCTCCGCCTAAATCTTTGCTTTCGAAGTCGTCCGTGAACACCTTGCAAATGACGAGCTGAGCATTGGGAGCAACGCCCGAGAAAGGTATCGGGTCGCCGTTTTCGTCCTTTGCAATTTCACCGTCTTTATTCTTGTAGTTTTTATCCTTACCCGCGATTATGCCCGCAACGTGCGTGCCGTGCTGCGAGTACGAAGGATAAACGTCCGCGTCGTTATCGGCATAGTCGTAAGCAAATGGCACTTTTTCGTTTACGTAAAGGTCGTTTTCGTTAATCGTCTTACCCTGAAGCGCAGAGCGCTCTACTGCCTTCAACTCGGAAAGCTTATCTTTAACGTCGTCCTTTTCAAGTCCGAGTGTTGCAGGCATATGGCTGAAAGCGTCGTGCGTGTAGTCAAGTCCCGTATCGAGAATGGCTACCACCATTCCGCTTCCGTCCTTGTTCTGTTCAACGTACTTTGACGAGTTGTAAATACCGGTGGTATAAACGTTGTCCGCGTAGTTGTAGTCGGTTTTGCCCGTCTCTATAGCCTTGGGGTAAGCGTACGTTTCCGAAACAAAAGCCGCCGAAACCGAGGGTATGCTTTTTATTGTTGAAATGTAAGCCGTATCTACCGTAATGGCAACGGCGTTTGTTACGTTGCTGTAAGTGTTTTTTAAAGTGTAGTCAACGCCGAGGCTTGACAACTGATTTAAAAAGTTTGTCTGAGACGCCTGAATTTTTTTAATCGCTCTGCCGCCGGCATAAGAAGAAATGTATTCGGAAGCCGTTGCGCCCTCGGGCATGCTGTCAAGCACGCAGTCCGTATTGAGCGTAACTATTACGGTATGCCTGCCTATTGAAGACGTGGCATACCCCGCGTTTTCTATTACCGAGGGGCTGAGATTCTGCAAAGCTATTGCAGACAAATCGAGCTTGCCCGTAACGTTTTCAAACGAAACGGGGCTTATGCTTTCCGACGCGGCGGGAAGTCCTCCCTTTCCGTTTTGCGCAAATGCAAGCGCATTGCCTGCCGCAAGAGAGCCCGCCATAACGGCGGTAAGACACAGGCACGCCGCGCGCCTCGCTTTATTCCTCTTTGCTTTTTCTGATTTCATAAAATTCTTTCCTCAAAATTTCTAATCGTTAAGCCGTCTTTTCTTTCAAAGTCAAAATATAGCGTGAAACCTGCAATACCTTATCAAACTCGTCGAACACGAACGTTGCCTCGTATTCCTTTCCGTTCTCGTCGGTAAGGAGCAGAGTGTAAATACCGGGGGTATACGAAAGCTGTTTATAGGTGTAGGTTTTACCGTTGCTTGCAACGACGGTGCCGTTTCCCTTGCACTCTGTGATATAGTCGGGAAGCTCTTCCTTTTCCTCGTCATTATCGCTCGGGATATCCTGACTTAAACCGTCGAATATATAAGTTATCGTTTTATCGTTTGCGTCGGCAACCATTCTGCCGAAGAAAATGTCTACCTTTACTATCGAATACTTGTCAAGACTTCCGTCAAGCGCGAACATTCCGTCCGCCGATTTAATGAAGCGGTACTGAACTCTCGTTGAAGTATCGGTTAATACTACAATTCCGTCTTTAACCGTATAATAGTATTCTGCAAGCACGTTGTCCGCCGTATTGAATACGGTAGCAAGACCCGTGCCGTAAGCGGGATTACCCAAACCGTCCATGGTGAAGTAAGTGCCGTTTTCAGCCTTGTAAACACCGAGGTAGCTATCCTGTTGTCCCCAAGGAATACAAGTCGTTATATAAACGTCGGGGGTTATGCCAAGCTGCAGCACTTCACCTACCGACTTAACGTAATAGGTTTCACCTTCCTCGGTAGTAAATACAAGGTACTTGCCGTCGGGGTTGTATTCGAACGTAACGTTTTTACCGTCGAACGTTCCCGTTGCGGTGTTAGAGCGTCCCGTCTTGCCTATCGTAAGATTGAGAGCCACGCCGTAGTTTCCGCCGACAAACCAGTTGCCCTCGAAGCCGTTGTTTACCGAAAGCTGCTTAGTGCCGTTAAGCGTAAGCGTCCAGTCGTCGTTCGGACCGAGAACAATGCTTCCGCTCGCTCCGCCCGAAATGGTAACGCCCGTACCGCTTACATTGTACGTGTAAGTCGTCTTTACGCCGCTTGCGTCGGTAACGGTCATTTTGCCGCCTGCGGTCATTTCGCCTCTGCCGTCAAACGTATATGCGTTTTCTCCGTCCGTAAGCGAAACGTTATACCAGCTGTCGCGGCCCTGAAGGATAAAATCTTTATCTCCCTCGTCGGCCTTTTCGGTTACTTTTACTTTACCGTTAATCTCGTCGTAGCTGATTTCGTACTTTACAGAGTCGTATACAAACGAACCTGTCAAAGTGGAATCTTCAAGCTTGTAATAGCCTACCTGTCTGCCGTTTATCTTAACTTGGCCGTTTACCGACGAATGAATAGCGTCTCCCGTCAAGTCGTAAGAGCCTAAACCGTTGAACTCGATAAATTCGAATCCTTCTTTCTCGCTTATCCAAATTCCGCGGAAGTCGTCATACAGACACAACGTTACGGTTAAATCAAGATTTTCTTCCTTTTCGTCTTCATCGTCTTCGCTGTTATAAAGCGCGTCGAACACGTCGCTGTACATTGCGCCGTAGCGGTTCGAATAAATATCGCCCTTTAATGTACCATCCTCTATCGAATACTCAAACGTACCGAAAGGCACGTCCCTGCTGTAAAGCGAAATTTTAGTACTTCCGCCCTCGGTAACTGCAGCGTAAGTCAAATCGTACGTTACAGAGCCGTAAGTTGCGGTAGCAAGTCCGTAGCCTTCCTGATTTATTCCGCCGAGTGTAAGATCTATCGGCTCGGCTGAATTGAAGAAGTGCCACGTGCCGGCATAGCTGTATTCTCTGTAATAAGTTTGCGTTTCGCTACCGTTTCCTATAACGAGGAATTCTTCATTTTCATTATAATTAACGGTAATAGTTTTTCCGTCGTGCGTAAAGCTTATCTGCGTGCGGTCTCCGTTATACGAGTACGTGCCGTTTGCGCTTGACAGCGTTACCTTTACGCCTTTACGGTAGCCGAAATATTCGTAAGTCCAGTTACCCTTGCCGTCAAACGTGTACTGTTTGTGCGAGGATGCGGATTTTTCCCAGGTACCCGCAAACACGTCAAGCGCGGTTACCGACGTGCTTCCTACAATCGTTACCGTGCCGCCAGAAAGGGTTGCACTCGTTCCGTTGCTGATATTAACGGTATTCCCCGAAACTTCATATGTGTACGTATTATTACCTATTATTATAGTGCGGTCGGTGCTGAACACATATTGCGTGCCGTCCGACGTATAGTAAACGCCGTAATTGAAACCGTTGATTTTGTTTACGGCCGTAAGGGGATTACTTTGTGTATAAGCGCCGGCAAGATTGGACGAAGCCCAGTTGATTATGGTCATTTCACCGTTCTGAACGGTTGCCTTGCCCGCATAGTAATCGTTACCTACGGCAAACGCGGGGCAGTCGTACATAAGAACGAAATCGTCGTTATACGTATAATAGGAAGTGTAAAACAAAGCGCCGTATCTGTAAACAAGCTCGCCGTTGTCTTTAAGCTCGATATAAGCGCCGCTTCCGCGTTCCGCAAGCTGAAGGTAATACTTACCCGCGACCTGAGAATAATCCGCAAAATCGGTGTAAAGAGTTATATTGCAAGTGGGAACGAATCCGTAAGGCACTTTTTGCGTTAATTCTTCGTCGAAGAAATATCCGTACGTACGCACACCGTTACCCGCGTCAAGGAACTCCGCAACGCCGTCGGAGCGAATATTCCAGAAGGACATCGGGATATAATTGTCGTTAATCGTGAACGAAACCTCGCTCTGTCCGCCGACAGTATAACCGCCTAAATCTATCGTTACAGTGGAGTTGTTATGCTGGTCAGCGCCGGCTTCCAAGTTAATCTGAGGATAACCGTTTGCACTGAAAGTCCAGTCCCCCTCGTTCCATTTAAGCGTATTAATAAAGAAATCTTTATTATAAGGTCCCGTTCCCGCAACAACGTTACCGAGAAGAATTGCGTTTTGCGTTTCAACAAAAGTTTTGCCGCCGTTGTCGACGGTGCAGGCAATACCGTTAGCTATTCCGTATTTGTCGCCGTTGACAGAATATGCGTACGGCTCTTCCTCTGCCGCAAAGCAGTTGTAAATGACCGTGTCGGTATCGGCGTAACCGGCAATGCCGCCCGCGTATGCGTAAGCGTAATCCTCGTATCCGACCACTAAATCCTGACGGCAATGCGCCTCGACGTAGCCCGTATTGTAGCAGTTGCCTATCGAGCCGTTGGGGGTTACCATACCCGCAATACCGCCGGAGTGAACTGCGCCGAGAACGTCGCCCGTTGAATACGAGTTGAGAATAAAAGCCGTAGTCCTAGCTTCTGCGGAAATGAGATAGCCGGTAATTCCGCCCGCATTGTAAACAAGTCCCGAGCGTCCCGAAATGTTAACCGAGGACGAGCACGAGCGAATTGTAGAGTAATATCTTACCGAGGCGTCGTATGCGGAAGTCTGCATACCGATAACGCCGCCGACGTGAGTCATATAACTATCGTCTGCAACGACGTCTATTTTTCCGTTTACCGAGCATCCCGTAACTACAGCGCCTATGCCCGAACCTATCAAGCCGCCTATGCAGCAGCCCGTTTCTTCTCCGTTGGCGTTAACCATATCTACCGCGTTTGCGTTTATGGTAAAGTTTTCAAGGTTGACGTTATAAATAGAGGGCTGGTTGGTTCTGGTCGCATAAGCAACGCCGAACACCCCGATATAAGGAGTATCTACTTTAACGTAATTTTCCTGGTCTATTATGAAGTCGTTTATATAGTAATTTTTGATGGTATGACCGCTACCGTTAAAATCCCCCGCAAAGAAGGCGGAAGTGTTGGCGACCATATCACCGATTATATAAAGCTGTTCGCCCTGCAGGTCTATATCGGCTGTCATTTCATAATAAGCTGTCTGGTAGCCGCTGGCAATCCAGTAATCGTCATTTATAAGCCCCGCCATAAGAAACAGGTCGATAGGTTTTGCAATTTTATAAGGGTTTGCCGCAGTACCGGCACCGCCGCCCTTTCTGTTGGTAAAGCCGGAGTCCTGTTCGAGTCCGCGCACCTGAATCGTAGTATTGCTCTTTACTTCTACCGTGTAAACGCCTTTATCGTCGGGAACGATTATGGTAGAGTCCGCAAGTACTATAGGTCCCTCCGCCTCGTTAGTAACTTTACAGTAAACGCTGGGTCTTACCGTAAAGCTTATTTTTGTTCCGTATTCAACGGTTGTTTCCTCGTCGACATTAACGTCGTTACTTGAGTAGAATACACCGTTTTCTATATCGGGGACGTTAGCACTATCTGTGCCGATGCTGGTCCTTACGGCTTTACGGAACGAAATTTTATATTGCGGATTTGCGTTGGCTACCGTAACTTTGGTCGCCGATTTAACGGTAACTGAATAAACGCCCTCGTCGTTGGGAGTAACGGTATTTCCGTTTGCGGTAACCTGAGGCTCTCCGCCTTCAAATTTTACGCTGTCTTCGTCTATTTTAAGTGTAAAAGTTACTGTATAACCTTTCTTTACCTCAGCTCCGCTCACCACGTCGCTGACGTATTCTATGCCGTCAATCTTCTCGAAAGTGAACGCATAATATTTGGGAGCGCATGCTACGGCAAGTCCCAGACATATTATACATACCGCGGTTAAAACCGCTATAAAAAGTTTTTTCATTAATTTCTCCGTATGGCAATCCGTCCAAACGACAGACTACTTCACTATTTCATTCTAAACCATTATACAATAATGCGAATAAAAATTCAACTTATTTGCGCGGCTTTTAGTCAAAAAACTATAATTGTTTAAAATTATGTCATAAGCTGGCGTTATGAGCGTATTTTATGGCTTTTATTGGGGTAAACGCACCTGCCGAAGCGCAAAAATATCCCAAAATTACCCTTGTTTGCCCGAAATTACCAATTTGAAAATACAGATTATTTTACCCCTTTAATGTAAAATGTTTTGTCCGCGCAAAAAATCTTATACATTTAGAATGTATAAATGTATAACCAATAATAAAAGCCGCGCCTTACGGTAATCCGTAAGGCGCGGCTTAAGTGATTTTTAAAGTAAATGTTTGCGTATAGCTTTTATGGCGGTATTGGCAATCAGGCGCGAGCCGCGGTGTGTGGGGTGAACGCCATCCTCCGAGTATTCGGTATACGGCGTGGTTATTACAAGCCCGTTGAACATCTCGTCAAACGCCACGAATTCGTCGGCAAGTTCGCTTGCAACCCTGTCTATAATTTCAAGCTCCTCATTAAAAAGCTTGCGCATCCTCAGCTTGTCCGGCGCGGGAAGCAGGAACGGCTCTAAAAAGATTACCGCCATACCCGCGTCCTTAAGGCGGGTCAACAGCTCCGTCAAGTCGTTTTCAAACTGCTTTAAGTTCAACTCTTTGCCGTATTTGTATTTGTGCAAAGTGTTGTTTATGCCTATCATTATAACTACGGCGTCGGGATTTAACGATATAACGTCGCTTCCCGCGCGCGCTAAAAGGTCGCACACCTCGTTGCCCGAAATACCCTTGTTTATAAGCTCTAAATCCGTATCGGGGTACAGCGGCAAAAGCTTGTCCGCCAAAACCTTTACATAGCCGTGTCCTAAAGAGCGCTCGTCGTTTCTGTCACGCTCGCAGTCGGTTATCGAATCACCGAAAAATACTATCCTCATATTCTTTCCCTACCTTGACATTATTTTAACACAATGCGTCTGCATATGCAAGCGCAGAGGCTAAAATTTGTACGACGAAAATTTTTGAAAAGAATTAAATAATGCTTTGACAAAAACATAATATTATGATATAGTAATTTAGCTTTAAGTCAAGTACGCATGCGGACGTACCCAAGTGGCTCAAGGGGCTCCCCTGCTAAGGGAGTAGGGCGGGAAACTGCCGCGCGAGTTCAAATCTCGCCATCCGCGCCAAAATAGGGAACAGGTTTTTACCTGTTCCCTATTTTGTTGTTTTTAGGTTTATTTGGAAAATCATTTTATTAGTTATCGTCTTCTTTTGTATCGTCCGCTTCTTTCGCGCTTTGTCCGCCTCCGTCCATTTGAGTAACCCGCCGCTTTCTGAAAATTTTACTTCTGAACAGCACTACGTTCAGCGCGACGCCGTACACTACGACTATCGCAAGGGTTATACACGACTCTATCATACCCTTTGCCGCATATTCTGCAAGGAACATAAGCGGTACTCCGAGCACCATTGCGGGCAGATTCTGGAAAACCAAATTTTCGCTTGCGGGT
The DNA here is from genome assembly GCA_029061495.1 of Clostridia bacterium. Classification (GTDB taxonomy): domain Bacteria; phylum Bacillota; class Clostridia; order Christensenellales; family Borkfalkiaceae; genus Coproplasma. Next base: position 80 of record JAIDRX010000129.1, on the reverse strand, counting down.
GATTTATAGCTTCCGTCGATTTCACGAAGCAGTATCATACCCGTGCTCGCCGTGCCCGTAAGCATGCCGAACATTGCCAA
>JAIDRX010000128.1:8620-13062 GCA_029061495.1 Clostridia bacterium | reverse complement strand
GTTAAGCTCTTTGTACATCTTGTTCAGAAGACCGTCGGAGATAAGGTTGCGCACCCTGCCGAGGTAAATGAATACCGACGAGAAGAACTTTTTATTGTCTCCGCCTATAACGTAGTCGGGAACTTTTCCTATATCGCCCTTGCTCTTTTCGATAAACGTCATAGAGAACTCTATCTTTTCGTCGTTGTTAAGCTTGCGCATAAACTCGTCCGAAGGACCCTGGTAAACGGTGTTTACCTTGTACGCGCCCGGTTGAGCGGGAGTTGTGTACGAAGGGAAGTTGTCTCTCTGCGTTGCGTAAGGGTTAACGTACTGAGACTCATAAGGTTTGCGAACGGGCTGGTGGGTAGGAGCCGCGTAAGGGTTAACGTACTGCTCGGGCGCGGAAGGCGCTGCGTACGGGTTCGTATAGCGGGGAGGCTGTACGGGCTGCTCGACGGGCTTGCGTACGGGAGGAGTGTAAGGATTTACATACGGCTCCTTTGCGGGCGCGGGTTCAGCCTGCTGATAGTTGTCGGGGTATTGTGTAACCGTGTTCCGGGGAGCGGCTTCCGTCTGTGATACAGGCTCGCTTTCTACCACTACGGGTTGGGTCTGAGGCTGGGTCTGAGCTTGAGCTTGTGCCTGAGCTGCGGCTGCCTGCTTTTCTGCTGCCTTTTCAGCGGCGATACGCTCTCTTTCAGCTTCCTCGCGTTCTCTTTCGGCAATTGCCAAAGCCTGTCTTTCCTCGCGCGCTCTCGCACGTGCAACCTTGCGCGCTTCGATGTCCGCAATCTGTTCGGGTGTGCGGTTGGTTACGATATAGCGGTAAAGTCTTGCAATGCTTATTGCAAGCTGAATTGCAACCGCAATAAGAATTACTATAAGCAGCAAGCCTACTTTATATTTGCAAACTGCTACCGTAACCATAAGGCATACGACTGCCGCAATTTCGATACCGTATCTTGCTACGTTAAAGATATGTCCGTATTTTTTAGCGTTGGTCGAAAGACCGATAACGTCTATAAAGTAGTTTAAAAGTACGCTGAGCGCCGCAATAAGCGCAAGTACCAAAAGTGCCTTTTGTTTAGCCGCGGTAGCGAATTTAAGCGCTTCTGTAATGTACTTCGATTCGAACAGAGCGGAGAGATAGCCAACGCCCGTGGTGGACTCGGTAATCGTTACGCCTTCGGCTGTTTGGGTCATTCCGTAGAATAAGGGGGAGATTTTAAGTGCGCCGCTTATCTTGTCTAAGGGCTTTCCAAGCTTGGGTATCATAGCTATCCAGTCGAAAAGCATTAAAAACGCGATGGCCGAAAGTATAAGCAAAGCAACCTTAACGCCGCCTATACCTCTCTTGTTAATGCAGCTTAAAATAACCAGCATCAGAAGCGTTCCGAAAAGCGCGATAATAACGTTGTAGCTGAACTTAACTTCGGGCAGAGCCTGAAGCAGAATAATGAGCCATATCGAAAGCAGAATCACTGCCGCCGTTTCAACGACGTATGCAAATATGCTTGCCGTTCTCGTCTGCTTTTTGGTGCTTATTCCGACGGGGATAAATCCTATCATAGCTACCGCCGTAACCACGAGGTAGAGGATGGATATCCACGCGCTGATATCGATTACCTTTTTCCCTATGCCGAAAAATACGACGGGATAAGCGAGAATAAATTCGCTTTCCGCACCTTTCATTAAAGCTTTGAATACGTCGGGATAGCACAGTGCAAGCATTTCCTTTCCCGCCGTAAGGGGAATAAGCAGACCCGCAAGCAAAAACACTACGGCTATCGTATAAGTGATGACCGCGGCATACTTTTTAGGGTTTTTTGTCTCCTGAATTTCCATTTATTATACTCCGTTTGATTTATTGCGGGCAAGCTTGTCCGCGTATTCCGCCGCGTACTCTGCGGCGAGCATAATATAATTAGGGTAATAAATATTTTAATACAATTTAAAACCTATGTCAAGAATAAATTGTTAAATTTTGTTTTATAGGGTAATATTTGCCTGTTAATTATATTTTATTTTTGAGTGCGGTAAATATATAACGGCGAACATAAGAATAAAATATATTGCAAAATGCAACCGTCTGCGTTATAATGTTGTGCAAAGGAGTGAAAAATATGAGTATGACAGGCGACGGTGAAAGGCCGCATATTCCCATGCGGGTATCGGAAATCAACGACTTGAAAAAAAGCGTATACCCTCACCACGGCGCGGCTGAAACGATACCCCTTTCAGACATAGTCGCACAGCTTACCAAAGCGCAGCGGGAAAGAATTATTTCCGGCTACGATATCAAAAACTTCGCGCGTATTTTCGAGGACGAGGATACAATGGACACGATAGAAAGCTTCCTTGAAAACGGAATGAATATCTCCGAAACTTCGCGCAAACTCTATATGCACAGAAACACGCTTATGTACCGCTTAAACAAGATACGCAGCGTTACGGGGCTCGATTTGCGCAGGTTCGACATGGCGGTAACTTTTGAAATTCTGCGCAGTTTGTATATGCTTAAATGAGGTGAAATTTTGAGAAGTAAATTGTCGGGTAAAGCGGTAACGGCGATAATTGCGGCAGCGGTTGCGCTCGTGGTTTTTGCCGCCGCGTTCACCGCGGGATTTTTTACGCACAAGCTGACGAGGAGCGCTTCCGTTTCTTCCTACGAGTGGGCGCTCGATACCATAAACAAAAACTATTTTTACGGCGTCGAAGGGGACGTTACCGACACAGCTCTCGACGCTGTTGCGGCAAAGTATTTGGACAGGTATTCCGAGTACTACACCGCCGAGCAGTACAAGGCTTTGGTTGCAAGCAACGAGGGCAACAAATCGGGTATAGGAATATCTTACTCGTACGTAGAAAACAAAGGAGTTTTTATAAACTCCGTAATCGGCAATTCCCCCGCATATAAGTGCGGTTTGCGCGCAGGCGAATTCCTTACGGGCGGAAGCGCGGGGGAAACGCAGAAAACATTTAATTCGTCCGACGATTTTCAGGCTTTATTAAACTCCGTCGGCGACGGCGTAAACGTATCGCTGACCGCTTCGGACGGCGCAAGCTATACCGTCGCAAAGGCGGAGTACCGCGCGTCATACACGTACATGTGCACAAACGAGAGCGCGTGGATTTTCTGCGACTCAGCGGACGGCGGACTTGCCCTCAAAGAGAGCAGGGAGGATAAAATGGACTTTCTCCCCGACGGCGCGGCTTATATTTGGCTTTCGCAGTTTTACGGCACCGCCGCGGAGGAGTTTTACGTACTTGTTGAAAAGTTCAACGCGCAAAGCTGTACGTCGCTTATACTCGATTTGCGCTCGGACGGAGGCGGCTACGTAAGGGTAATGCAGAACATTGCGGGCTGCTTTGCGGACGGACAGTCTAAAACCGCGATGATTTCACGCGATAAAAACGGCAAAGAGACCGTTGAAAAATGTCCTTCACTTCCCGCGCAAAAGCGTATAAGCAAGGACGTTAAAGTTTATGTTTTAGCAAATTCGGGAACGGCAAGCGCATCGGAGGCGTTAATGGGCGCAATGATTTGTTACGGCGCGCTCGATTACGGAAATATTTATCTTTCGGACTATTCCGACGAATATAAGGAGTGGCTTGAAAAAAGCGGACAGGAAGTAAAGAGCGCGCAGACCTACGGCAAGGGTATAATGCAGACGACGTTTACAAACCGTAAGACGGGCGAAGCGTTAAAGCTTACCACCGCGCAAATTTACTGGCCAGACGGAAAGACCTGTATTCACGACAGGGGAATAACAAAAAAGGACGGTTGTAAAACAGTTCCCGCGGAGTGGGTTCACACCAAGGGCGATAACGAGCTTAAAGAAGCCGTTAAAATGATAAAAGCAAATTAAAAATGAGCGAAGTTATTACAAAAGATTACACCGACGATGATATCAAAAACCAAATACCGCCACTATCGGAAAACGCGTTTGTAAAGTTCTTTCAGAAGCTTGCGAGGGGCTTTAAAGGGCGGTGGTACCTCTTTGCGGATAAAAAGCCAAAGCTTTCCGCAATGCTTTACAGAATAGCCTTTTTCCTCGTTTTCAGCGTGGGGGTAACGATATGGCAATATATCGTTATGACCTTTCTGCCGTACGCCTTTAAATCACTGAACAACGGCGCGGCGGGCTGGCCCGCGGTTGAAGTCGGTTCGACGGGGCAGAAGTACGTCATATTCGGCGACGGTCAGGGCTGGGGATATTTTATCGCGTTTGAAATTGCGGTGTTCACCGCACAGTGCATAAACTTCCCCTTGCAACGCAACGTAACCTACCGCTCGCACGGAAATCCTTATTTGCAGGCAATGTGGTATTTTATAGGCTGGGTTCTCGTTTCCGTGTTCACAAACGCGCTTTGGGGAATAATCAACGTTTACCTCCTGCACTGGGGTTGCCCCGACGCGGTTTCGGGAATAGTCAAAACGCTGATAACGGGCGTAATCT
>JAIDRX010000128.1:0-8610 GCA_029061495.1 Clostridia bacterium | reverse complement strand
CTTGTAATATTTTTCTTTATATTTCTTATAATTTTTCCCGATAACGCGGCAATGGCAAAAAAGGCGAAAAAAAAGTATGACAAGCTTTTATCTTCCGGCGCTTCCGAAAAGAAGGTTGAGATCGGAAAAGCGCGTGCGGAACTTTGGGAAGAGAGAGCGCGATCTACGGAGGCGGAAAGGGATTTAATAAAGCGCAAATCGCTAGCAACGGCATGCGCCCTGAAATACTTTGCCTACGCAAAGAAAGAGGATGAGGCAAAGGGCGGGGATAAAAAAGCGGAGCTTTCCGCTAAAAAGCAAACCGCTTTTTATGAGGCGGTTGAAGCAATAAAAAATTTAGGTTAATTTAAAAGCCGCCGCGCTAAACCGGCGCGGCGGCTTTTTTATTGCGGTTTTTTTACCGATTTTATTCTGCGCGCAGTTAAAAGCACGCATACGAGAAATCCGTTGTCCGAGCGCGTAACCTCTATCGAGGCTTTGCCTTCTGTTTCGAAGTACTCGTCCGTAACGCGTTTCAAATCCTTTAAAAACAGCTCTTTTTCAAGCTCGGACATCTCTTCCCTGTCGAGCGATAAAATTCTAGTTGCGCTTTCTGTCATAGCATTTCCCTCACTTTTCTTTTAATAAATCCGTTCAGCCCGAAGTAGGGGCGCAAAACGTTACAGACAGCCTCGCGCCTGCCCGTAAGCATTTCCGCCGCCGCTTTGAACGCTCTGTCGGTGATTTTTTTATTTTTGCCGAGGGGGAGGGCTAAATCTTCGGGGATTACGGCGGTAAGGGGGAGGTGCAAAAGCGTTGCTATCTCCTGCGCGGTCATAATATCGCCGTTTATGATAAGTCCGCCGTTGATTTTGTTTACGATAAGCCCTATATCCTTAATTCCGCCGTCCGCAAGGTAGGCTTTACAGCAGTCCGCACTCTTTACCGAGGGGAGGAATGGTTCGGTAACGATTATCGCGCTGTCGCACGTTTTTAAGGCAATTTTGTCCAAAAGTATGTAGTCGAAAAGTCCGTCAAGCTCTGAAACAGCCCTTTCAGCCGCCTTTTTGTCGGTAAGCGAGAGCGAGGACGAAAAGGACAAATTCGGCGCTTTGGGGTGTGAAATTAAGGTCTGTTTAGCCCTGCAAGCCCCTTTTGCGTAGTCCGCAAGGGTATAAACCTGCAAATTCGGACAGCCGCCCGTCTGCAAAGCGTTGGCGCTTGCGCTGTCGCCGTCAACGATTAAAGTCCTCTCTCCGAGGGAGGAGAGGGCAAGCCCTAATCCGACGCAACAGGTTGTAACGCCCGTTCCGCCCTTAAAGCTTGTCATATAAATCTTTTTTGCCATATTTTTTCTCCTTTTTTAAATTATATATTCTGTAAAAGTAAAAATTTTGGATAATACTGTCTTTTGATGTAATTTTTTCTTGCCGAATGTAATATTTTTTTATTACAAACGGTCAAATTTGTTTGACACCTGTAAAACTATGCGCTATAATGATTTCACAATTGCATTATTATAAGGAAAAATTATGATTAAAAAAGGAAGAAAAATAGCAGTTTCACTGCTTGGAATATTATCAACGCTCTGCATAGCGGGAGGGGTTTCCGCATGCAAAAACAAGAGCAACCCCATGATGGCGCCCGAAAACGCGACGACCGTCCGTATGGTTACACCCAACGACGGCTCTCTGCCTACGGCGCATACCGCGCTTGAAAACGTCGGCTATATGGCTTACACGCTCGATAATCAAGCGTATTACAACGCATACGCAAACAATTCGTCCAAGGCAATGGGCTATGAACAGATTACCCAGACCTGGAAGGTATATAAAAGCGCACCTTTGACGGGAATAGGCGAAAGCGTGCTTGTCAGCTCGGATATCTCGTATTCGTCTTTGGTCAAGTCTGCACTTCAGACCTGCTCGATAGGCAACCGCGAGGCGTACACCCGCGGCGGCGGTAAACCCGGTAAAAATTCTACTCCTACTACGGTAGGTTGGAGCGGAGACGCGCCCGCTTACTATGACAAGGACGCATATTTCCATAAGTACGGCGAGTTTTCAACAGAGCTTTGCGTTTACGTTATAAACGAATACACTATCGCGGATTCGAGCGAGGTTACGGTAAAAGAGGACGGAACGTTCGAGCAGACCTACTATCTCAACGAACAGGCGGGCTGCTGGTACCAGTACAAAATGAAGACCAACGGCGGTCTTAAAAAGTATCCCAAGTTCGAACGCGTTCAGATAACTTTCAACTTTGACTCTAATTGGCGCGTACTCAGCAGCTACTGCGAGGAGAAGATGGAGATTACCCCGGGAGCGCTCGGCGGTATCCCCGCAAAGTCCGACTCTAAGACCACTACGACCTTCTACTACGGCGAAAACGAGTTCGATAACGCGCACTACGCGTACTTTGACGACTATTTTAAACAGTACCTCGGCACGAAGCCCGGCACAGGCAGTACCGGCGAAGAGGATGAACCCTCTGTCCTTGATATTATAGGCAGCGGATTCAGTAAGGTAATGGGGCCCGAAGGTCAGCAGTTCAACCTCGATTTAACCCTCGGCGATACCGAGTATACCGGCAAAGTTTACGCAAAGCTTGCCGATATGGGTAACGTCCTCAATACGCTCGACGTAAGAGTTGCCCTTGAAAGGAAGGGTAGCGGTCAGCAGGACTTATTTATTCAGTTTAAAGAGGGCGACGTCAAAGTCTATTACAGCGACGACTTCGCGCTTAAAGTAAATATCGGCTCGATAGGTACGGTTGTTAACCAGTTTAAGGACTGGATAAAGATATTTGCCGCACCCGAAACGGTTTCGGCGGCAGGCTACTCGCTTGTAGACGACGAGGATGATTCTGACTCGGGTCTTGGCGAGCTCCTTGCGCAGTTAAAGTATGATTTAACGGACGACGCGGCTTACATAGACTTAAAAACCGATAACCTTATGGGTACGGGAATAGGCGCAAACTTAAACCTTGACTTCAACCGCACCAAGGACGAGGACGGAAGCACATTCTCTTTCAGAAACTTAGGTTTAAACAGCATTACGTACGACTCGACTTCAATAAAGCTTGCGGCTTCCATTTTACCCGACGAAACAAACTCCGCGCCCATTTCGCGCGAGGAGAAGAGTACGGCGGCAGACCTTGCCGACTATGCGAACAGCGTATACAATATGTTAAACAGCGATACGCTTAAGGTCGATTTAGCTCTTAACGGAAACGGCGAGGGCGTTTTAAGCGCGCTCGAGGGTGCAAACGTAGCGCTTACGGCTTACCTCAAGCTCGGCAACGAATTGTCTTTAAAGACTGATATTTCGGCGGCGTTCGGAGAAGTCAGCGCAAAGCTTTCGGCTTACTACGGCATCAACCTTTCAAACGGCGGCTACGGCGTTGTTTACTTAAATCTTACCGAAGTAAACGGCAAGCCCATGGACGCAAAAATCCGTTGCAATATCGACGAAACGGTAACGGCCGTTAAACAGCTTATCTCTTCTATAAGCGGCGCGCAGGCTCAGGCAACTGCGGCAACTTATGCCGAAAGCGACGCGGAGGGACTTGCACAAATTATAAATAAAGTGCTTTGCATCGACTTCGGTAAAGTGCTCGGTGATATCTACGCAAGCAACTCGCAGATTCGTCTCGGAATTAATGTAGACGAAGTTATCGCAGGTTTGGGACTTGACGTAAACGGACTTAAATTCGGCACGGCGGCTCTCGCGCTCAACAACGGAGAAAAGGCTTCGTTTAATCTTAATCTTCCTAAGCTCGGTCTTACGGCTTCGGTAAGCGGTTCAACTGAAACCGTCGCACTGCCCGACGAAAACAATTACCTTAACGTAATCGAGATAGTAAATCTTGTAAAGGTTGCGGCGGACGAAGCGCAAAAAATAATAGACGCTAAGGATATAACTTTTGATATAAATGCAAAGCTTATAATCGATGATATTCCCCTTTCCGTAAAGGGAAGCGGAGAGGTAGTCTGGGTTGACGGTAAAATAAAGGTTGCGGTTGATGTAACTCTTGCCGTTGCAGACGGAACAAGCGAAGCGGCTAAAAATGACGCCGTTGCGCTCAAGCTCCTGTTCGACCCCTCGGCGGAGGAAGGCGCGCCTATAGCTAAGTTTGCGGTAAATTCGCTCGGTATGGAAATTTACCAAAGCGATCTGGACGAAACCAAGGCGCAAATTGAAAATATCATAAACTCCGTCAAAGTGCTTTTAGACGGAAACAAGACGGGCAACGCCACCCCCGAAGAGGCGGTAGCTTTGCTTAACACGACGTACGATGCGCAGAGTTCCGATAACGTTGCGAACGATATAATTACGATACTTCAGAGCGGAAACGTTCAGACCATTTTAAAGACCGTACTGAACTTCGTAAGCGGACTTACCTCGTTTGACCTTAATTACAACGCGGACGAGGAGGTAAGCGGCTTCGTTATCAGCCACGCGGTAAACGGCAAACTTGAACTCGGCACGGACGGAGATCTTTCTATCGCGCTCGAAGTTAATAACAACAACGGCACGCGCATTGTAAAAGGCTCGGCGGACGTTAAGGTCGGCAACGGAAACGCGTTCACCGCGCTCGAAGACGAATTTGCAAACGGCGGGTATACGTTTACTAACGCTGCGGACGCGGAAAAGACTTTTGTAAAAGTTGCTTACGACTATCTGTTCGCGGTAATTGAAAATATGAGCATTGCGGACGTTCTCGACGGCAGAACTTACACCGTGCAGGTAAATCTTAACGGTGCCGAGAGCGCTATCCCCGCATTGCAGGATATTACTGCAAACGCAAAAATACGTTATACCGAAGGACTTGACGGCGACAAGATTGTAAAGGGCAAGCTTGCCGAAATAGACGTTGACCTCAATATTAAGGGCGTGACGGTAAGCCTTAACGCGCGCTACAACTCGGGCTACATATTCATAGAGTTGCGCGGAATAGCAAACTACACGTTCAGCGACATTAAAGTAAAAGCCAACGCAAACGACATATACGCTGTTGCAGAGCAGGTTGTCGACCTTATTTCAAGTAAGGCTGTGCTTGACCTTGTAGGCGGTAAGTCAAAAAATGAAGAGGCGGTTGCAACGCTTGCTCTTGCAAGAGAGGGCGAAACAAAGACTTCTGTAACAGGCGTGCTTGCAAAACTGTTTACGCTTAACTTCTCGGAAGCGTTCAGCTATAAGAAGGTTAACGGCGTTAATACAGCAATAATTAAGCCCGACTATATCTTAAATCAACTCGGAGTTGCGCCCGACTACAATATCGGCGTAATTACGGTAGGCATTAACCCCGTATCGCACGCAATTAATGCGGATATAAACCTTGACGGAAACAAGTGGCTGACGGCTTCCGCGGAACCCGCCGCACGCCCCGACGATTACACCGCAGGTTGGGAAAACGGCTATATCGATATAAGCTTCATATCTACGCTTTTATCCGATATAACCAAGACTGCAATCAACGGCGACACTATAAATAAGGTTTACACGTTTACAACCGGTACGATTGATGTTTCAGTCGTTTCTATAGTAGATGTGAAAATTACGGACGTAAACCTTACGGTAGGACTTGATGAAAATAATCAGCTGTACGTTTCGCTTCTCGGTTATCTCAATGATTCGGCTGCGTCTACAAAAAGATGGATAAGCATAACGTACTCGGGCGGATACATCACGCTCGGCAGAGACGTTGACAACGCTGCGAATGCTATCTATAAGGTTATGACTTTTGAGTACTTCCTCGATAACATTTTAGATAAAAACAATTCGCCCATATTCTGGTTGCTTGCAACGAGCAGCTTCTTGAGGTCAACTATAACCAATTTCGTTAAACTCAATATCAATACGGGACTTACCAAGCCCGAAAGTTTATACCTCTATGAACAGACCAAAAAGCCCAAAGAGGATAAGGCGTTCGCCCTCGGTGATTTCCTTAAAAGCCTTTCGGTCAAGGTTGACGGCAAAGAGGGAAGCTACGGCGGAAACTGTGCGGCTGTAAGCAAGTGGAAGCTGACGGACAACTACTATGCGTTCGATATCAACGGCGATAAACTTACGGGCGGTACGTTAAAGACGCTTTACGCGGCAATTATACGCGACGCAAACGGCGGTCTCAGCGGCTTAAAGGCTTATGCGGAAGTTATGAGCTATATCAAAGCCGATATAAGCTTCGGCGGACTTAAAACCGACACGACGACGGCTACGCCCGTACCCGATTACTTCAAGGTTGTAAAGGAAACTTACAATCCCGACTTCGATTACTATAAAAACTCAACTGAAAACAAGACCACGCACACGACTTCTACGTTCGGCTGCTATAACAGTGAAAACAACACTTATGAATCGTCAGAGGTTCTTTCACCCGTAACTCTTACGGTAATAGGATATGAAGGCGCGTTTGAAGACAGGTCGCAAGAGTTAAGGTACGGTTCAACCGTTTATCTTACGAATACTTTCGCACCCGTCTGGGCAAACGAACAGCACACGCAGAAGCTTACGTTTACCGACGCGGCGGGCAACGACCTCGGAAGCAAAATAGTGCTTGACGACGCTATTCTCGGCGGAAACAACAGCTTTACCGTAAAAGCGGTAGCAACGCCTGTAGTTGAAGTAAACTTCCGTATCGGTGTTTCCGGTATAGATACCGTAAATGCGGCGCTTGCTTCGGGTGAAACGCTGTCCGCTTACGACGGCGTAGGCAGCGGTTATAGTTTCGTCGGTTGGTATAACGACGAAGAAATGACGCAGAAGGTTACGTCCGAGGACGAAATTACAAACGTCGTAAACGGCGTAAAGACGGTATACGGAAAGTTCGTTAAAGAGAGCGAAACGGTAAACGGCGTAATTTATACCTTTACTGCGGACGAAAGCGAATACGGCGGAAGCTACGCAATTACGGGCTTTAACGCTGAACAGATTGCGCCTTTCACGGCGGAAAGTTCGTGGCTAATACTTGAAAACGAGCTGTATTCCGTACCCGTAACTTCTATAGCGGAAACGGCGTTTGCGCAAGCTAACCTCAAAAACGTAGTCGTACCCGAAAATATCGTAACGATAGGTTCACGCGCATTCCTCGATAACTACGGTATCAAAACGGTTGTTATCACGGCTAACGAGGTATACTTTGCCGGTAAAGATAAAAACACCGCGTTCTACGGCTGTTCTACCGGTAACGGAACTTCCGATACTTATCTGCACGTATATTACAACAGCTATAAGGCGGAGGCGGGTTCCGACTGGGGTCATTTCAGAGACGGCGACCACTATATTGACAGAGGTAGCAACGGCGGTATACACTCCGGCGGTAGCTGGTCCTTCGTTCAGACCGTTCAGGGCGGAGTTTCAATGCCGGCGCTTAATTGCAATATTCTCGGCGTGCGGACGGATAATAAAGATGCAGCTCAGCTTGCAGAACAGGCTATGACTGAGATTAACACCAACACAGCAAATGCATACGGTTACATTAACGCTTACGTAGTTAACGTTTCTGGCGGATATTCTACCAACGGCAAAATCAACGTTATAAATATAGACGTACAGGATGCGGAAGCGTTCTGGTACCCCGTAACTATTGACGGTAACGACGCGTACGTTGCAGGTGATTACGTAACTACGTTTAACGGTGTAACTTACGCAAAGGCGGGCGAAACCGTAACCGTCAGAACGGACGTTGACCACTATATTTCAAGCGCAACTTCCGCACAGGTTGAAATTGACGCAACCGACTTTACGTTTACTATGCCCGACAACGGAAACGGTATAACCGTTACGGTTGTATGTGAAAAAGTCATCGTAAATACAGTTACGCTTAAAAGTATAATTGCGCTTGAAGGTTATGAATACGTTGACGGCTGGTACGTATCATCCGTTACGGTAACGGAAGCAGAATGTACCTTAACCGCTCCTACTGCGGAAAACTATGTGTTCCTCGGCTGGGCTTACGAAAACGGCGGAAATCTTTCGTTTACGGGTTCTACGTTCAATGAGGATACTGTTGCTTCAAGCGTATACTATGCAGTGTGGGCTTATAACGCAGACGGGAAACTTTCAACCGAAACTTCCGCACTCGTAACGGGAACAAACCCCAACGACGATATTTCTAACGTTAAAGTAAACACTTTAAAAGTCAACAGCTTATACAAGTGGTATACGAATGCTGAGCTTACGCAGGAAGCAAACACAATTACGTCAGGTACTACGGTACTTTACGCAAAAGTTTACTATACTGTAACGTTTAAGCTGTGGGGTAATAGCTCTGTTTACATTTATTACGATACTCCCACGGACCACAGTTGCAGCGATTCAGACAGTAAGACGGATAAGAAAAAGGAGCGTCAAGTAGAAATTGCAATTCTGGAAGGCGATACTATTCAGGTTGAAATTTTCGATAACGGCAATCAGCTTAAGCTGACTTACGGTGAAGACGTTTACTGGATTCGCGCTAAAAAGGTCGGCACTCTCGGCGGCGTAGGCGGTTCATATGCCATAAAAGGTGTGAAAGTTGACAACGAGACTGTGGATTTAAGTTCACCTAAGCAATTACCCGTAAACGGGAATATGTTGGTTAGCGGTGAGTTTTAAAAGTTAAATATCAAACAGCCGCCGCGCACGAAAG
>JAIDRX010000127.1 GCA_029061495.1 Clostridia bacterium | reverse complement strand
TTTGGAGTTGAAGTCGTTGGAGCAGGGCGTTACTATCGAGGGTATAGGCAGCGACGCAACGGCAAACGGCTGGGGTATGCATATTACACAGTGCTCTAACATTGAAATTCGCAACCTTGCCTTCATGAATATGATGGGCGGCACCAAAGACGGCGTAGGATATGAAAAAGAATGCGATCACCTCTGGACGCACAACTGCGACTTTTTCTACGGACATAACTGGGGCGGCGACCAAAAGAAGGGCGATGGCGCTCTCGATACAAAATCGTGCACTTACGTAACACATTCGTATAACCATTTCTGGGACAGCGGTAAATGTAACCTGCAGGGAATGAAAGAAGAAACTACTTCGAACTATATAACCTACCACCATAACTGGTACGATCATTCCGATTCGCGCCACCCCAGAATAAGAACTTGCACCACGCATATATACAACAACTATTTTGACGGAAACTCTAAATACGGAGTGGGCGTAACCAAAGGCGCAAGCGCTTTTGTTGAAAACAATTATTTCCGCTCAACGGCTACGATGAAACCTATGTTATCCTCTATGCAGGGCACGGACGGCGCGGCATCAAAGGGCACTTTTTCAAGCGAGGACGGCGGTATCATAAAAGCGTACGGCAATAAATTTGACGGAAAGTATTCGCTTATTACTCAGAACGATACTGCCGATAAAACGGATATTGACTGCTATGAGGCAAGCTCGCGCGAGGAAACCGTTTCCGCAGAGTATAAGGCAAAGCAGGGCGGTACTACTTATAACAACTTTGATACGGCTTCTGACTTCTACGAGTACGAAGTAGATTCCCCCGAGGTTGCAAAAGAAAAAGTTACAACTTACGCGGGCAGAATCGGCGGCGGCGACTTGAAATACGATTTCGACAACGCTAAAGAAGACTCGAATTACGAAATTATCCCCGAGCTCAGCGCTCTGCTTCAAAACTATAAGTCCACCGTTGTAAAAATCGGCGGCGTTGCGTTAACCGGTTCGACAAGTGGCACTACTCCTGGCGGAACGACTGAAGGAGGTCCTACAGGCGGCGATACCGAAGGTGGCACGACTACTGGCGGTTCGTTATCGGCTGACGTAAACAGAATTGATTTTATAAGCTCTAACGACGGCAAATATCCCGAAGGCGTAACCGTTACCGGTAATTATAAATCTGGCACCAACTTCCTTAAAATGGAAGCTGCCACAGAGGTTAAGATAAAGGTTTCAAAAGATACGGCGGTTACTATTCACGCAACTCTTGCATCCAAGAAAATAAAGATAAACGGCACGTCAAAAACGCTTGACTCGAACGGCGAGCTTACCGTTACCGTCAATGCCGGCGAAACGCTTATCATAACAAAGGGCGACTCTATGGAGTTGGAATATATACTTTTGAGTTAGATAACCTCAAAGTAATTTAAAACAAAATAGCCTCTGCGCTTAACGCGCGGGGGCTATCTGTTTGATGTGCGCAAAAGCAAGTCGGATGACCAAATAGTTAAGATTCGTAGTCAAGACATTGTCTTGCCGAAAAATACATAAACATATCCGTTTTGTGTATGGGCATAAATAAGGGTAAGTGATATAATTAATTGGTAAAATAATGTAAATATAAAGGGGCTTAAAATGACAGTTAAAGAAAAAATCGACAAACTTGTGGACGAGCTTGAAAACGTGGGTATTGTTCCCGTTATAAAGCTTGACAAAGTTGAAATTGCGGAAACGCTTTCAATGGCTTTGCGCGAGGGAGGAATGAA
>JAIDRX010000126.1 GCA_029061495.1 Clostridia bacterium | reverse complement strand
GTTACTGCATAGTGCCGTACGTCCGCGGCAGAGAGAGAAGCCGCAAATCCGAAAACATAATTGCGGAAGTAAAAGAGCTTGTTAAACAGGGCTATAAAGAAATAACTCTATTGGGTCAGAACGTAAACTCTTACAATAACGGAACGGACGATTTATCTTTCCCTCAGCTTTTGCAGAAAATAGCTTCGATAGAGGGTAAATTCAGGCTTCGGTTTATGACAAGCCACCCCAAAGATTTTTCTGAAGAGCTGGCAAAAGTTATTGCCGCAAACCCCAAAATTTGCCATTGTGTGCATCTGCCCGTACAGAGCGGTTCGGATCTCGTTTTAAAGGCAATGAACAGAAAGTACACGGTTGCCGATTATCTTAAAAAGATAGAAACGCTCTATCAGTACGTTCCAGACTGTGCAATTACGACCGATTTAATAGTGGGCTTCCCGAACGAGACGGAAGAGGACTTCGAGGCAACGCTCGATTTGGTTAAAAAGGTTAATTACTCGTCTGCGTTCACTTTCGTATATTCGAAGCGCGACGGAACGGTCGCGGCGAAAATGTCGGGGCAGATTCCGCCCGAAGTTTCCAAAAAGCGCATAATGAAACTTGTTGAGCTTGTTAATTCGCTGACAAGGGAACATTCCGCGAAGTACATAGGTAAGACGGTTGAAATTCTTTGCGAGGGATATGACAAAAAGAAAGAAATGTATCTCGGCAGAGACGAGTACGGCAGAATGGGGTACTTTAAAAGCGACAAAGACGTTTTAGGCGAATTTGTAAACGTAAAAATCGAAAAGGCGAACGGAGTTTCGCTTATTGGCACGTTGGTTAAAGGATAAAATTATGGCACTTTCACAAATGATGCAGCATTATCTTTCTATAAAAGATAAGTACAAAGACTGTATAATTTTTTACAGACTCGGCGACTTTTACGAGATGTTTTTTGACGATGCGGTAAAGGTGTCGGGAATGCTCGACTTGACTTTGACTGGCAGGGACTGCGGACTCGAACAGCGTGCGCCCATGTGCGGCGTTCCGTTCCATGCGGCGGACGCCTATATTGCAAAGCTTGTTTCGCTTGGTGAAAAGGTTGCTATTTGCGAACAGGTTGAAGACCCCGCGACGGCTAAAGGAATGGTTGCACGCGAGGTTGTCCGTGTGGTTACTGCAGGAACGATTACCGACGACGAACACCTTGACGAAAAGGCAAGCAGCTACGTCTGCTGTGCGTATAAAAATAATTTAACCGTTGCGCTTTCGTGGGCGGATATTACCACGGGCGAGCTGACTTCTACAGAATTTAGCGGCACCCTATGCGTTAAGCAAAGCATTACACAAATGGTGAAACTTGGCGTTAAAGAGGTTATCTGCAACGACGATATGTTGTTTGCTTCAAAGGACGAGGTAGAGGTTTCGCGCGGGATATTGCCGCACTTTTCAAGCTATCCCGCGTGGGCATTCAACTTCTCTGCCGCCGAAAGAAGCTTATTAGAGCAGTTTAAAGCCGCAACGCTTTCGGCTTATCCTGTTGCGGGCAAAGAGTGCGCAGTGTGCGCTACGGGCGCTTTGGTTGAATACTTAAAAGAAACCCAAATGCACGCGCTCAAAAATATAAATACAGTCAAGTATCTTGCAAACGACAGCTTTATGCAGCTTGACGGACCTGCTATAAGGAATTTGGAACTCACCAAAACACTTGGCGAGGGAAAGAGATACGGGTCTTTATTGTGGCTTTTGGATAAAACCCAGACGGCAATGGGCGCAAGACTTTTAAATAACAGTATTCTTTGTCCGTTTGCGCAAAAAAGCGATATCGAGTACAGGCTTAATGGCGTTGAAGAGCTTTTCAATTCAACAGTTGTAAGGCTCGGGCTTGTGGACCTTTTAAAGGGCGTAAAGGATATTGAAAGGCTTACGGGCAAAATCAGCAACAACAATATTTTGCCTAAGGACTGCTTAGCGCTCGGTCAGTCGGTTGCGGTAGTGCCCAATATCAAGCTTCAGCTTGCAGGGTTTTCCTCTGCGATTATAAACGATATAGCGGCAAAGCTGTACGATTTGTCCGCCGTTGCGGAGCTTATAGAAAAGGCTATAAGCGACCACCCGCCCGTGCAAATGAAGGACGGCGGCTACATAAAGGAAGGCTATAATGCTCAGCTTGACGAACTGAGAAATATAAAAGCTAACGCGACAAAAATAATTTTCGATATTGAAGCGCGTGAAAGAGACGAGACGGGGATACGTACTCTTAAAATTAAATTCAACAGAGTTTTCGGATACTATATCGAAGTTACAAAATCGTTCAGAGATAAAGTGCCTTTAAGCTATCAGCGCAGGCAGACCCTCGCCAACGCAGAAAGGTATACTACAGAAGAGCTAAAAGAGCTTGAAGCAAAAATTTTAGGCAGCGAGGATACAGCCTTAAAACTTGAAGCGCAGATTTACGAAAATATTAAAAGCGTTTTGTCGGACAATATCGACAAGCTTAAGCAAATTTCGTCCGCGGTTGCGCTTCTGGATGTTTTGACAAGCTTTGCTGAAGTTGCAAAGTCAAACAGATACGTCCGTCCGGAAATTGTTGAAAGTGATAAACCGCTGATAATAAGAGAAGGGCGCCACCCCGTGGTTGAAGTCATTTCAAAAGAGCGGTTTATATCTAACGATACCGTGCTGGATGAGGGCGAAAACAGGACAATGATTTTAACAGGTCCGAATATGGCTGGCAAAAGTACCTATATGCGCCAAACGGCTATAATTTCAATTATGGCACATCTCGGATGTTTCGTTCCGGCAAAGTCGGCGCAAATTCCGCTTATAGACAGGGTGTTTACTAGGGTTGGTGCAAGCGATAACTTAATTTCAGACCAAAGTACATTTATGGTTGAGATGATAGAAGTTGCCTCCATTTTGCAGAACGCAACTAAAAACAGCCTTTTGATTTTGGACGAGGTCGGCAGAGGAACGAGCACATACGACGGACTTAGTATTGCCTGGGCGGTTATAGAACACCTCACCGAAAGGACTGGTGCAAAAACGATGTTTGCGACGCACTATCACGAGCTTACCGAACTCGAATCAAAGCTTTTTGGCGTTAAAAATTATAAAATTTCCGTTAAAGAAATTAACGGCGGAGTAGTTTTCTTGAGGAAAATTATGCGCGGCGGTGCAAACAGAAGCTTCGGTATAGAGGTGGCTTCGCTTGCCGGCGTTCCGTCTGAAGTAACTGACAGGGCTAAGGAAATTTTGAAGAGTATTGAAAGCGGCGATAGACAGTTTAACGCAAACATTCAAAGCGACGGAGAGGAAGAACAACCTCGCTCGGAAGTTGAAAAAATTCTCAGCGAATTGGATATGAATTCTGTGTCGCCCATGCAGGCGTTTATGCTCCTTAGTGATTTGGTTGAAAAGGTAAAACAATGAAAAAGATTAATATTCTTACAAAAAACATTTATAACAGAATTGCTGCGGGCGAGGTTATAGATAGACCGTACTCTGCCGTGAAAGAGCTTATTGAAAACAGTATTGACGCGGGCGCAACACAAATCGACGTTTATATCGAGCGCGGCGGTAAACAGCTTATAAAAATAGTTGATAACGGTTGCGGAGTAGAGCGCGACGATATGCGCGCGGCGTTTTTGCCCCACGCGACAAGCAAAATTTCGTCCGTGGACGACCTTGAAAATATTGCAACTCTCGGTTTCAGAGGCGAGGCTCTTGCGAGTATTTCGGTAATTTCAAAGGTAACTATAACTTCCGTAACGGAGGGCAACAGCGCTTACTGCGTTAAATGTGAGGACGGGCTTATCGGACAAGTAGAGGAAGCCGCGCTTGATAAGGGAACGGAAATTTGCGTCCGTGATTTGTTTTACAATACACCCGTTCGCGCCAAATTTTTAAAGGCTGATAAAAAGGAAGAGGCGGACATAACAAGCTTCGTTACAAGATATATTTTATGCAAGCCTGAAATTTCTTTCAGATACTTCGTTGACGGAAAACTAGTCCTTCAATCGCACGGTGGCGGTCTTGACGAGGCGGTCGCGCAGGTTTACGGCGCTAAGGTTATTACGCAGTGCTTTAAAATCGATGCGGAAAAAGAGGGTATAAAAATTCACGGTTATATCGGTAACCAAAACTTTTTTAAACCCAATAAAACCTATCAAAGTTTGTTTTTAAACGGCAGATATATAGTAAATAATACCATAGCAACGGCAATTTCAAATGCGTACGCAAGTTACGCTATGAAAAGGCAATATCCTTTTTACGTTTTAAACGTTGACGTTCCGTCTGAAATGGTTGACGTAAACGTTCACCCCAATAAAGCTGACGTAAGATTTGTCGATAACCGCCTTATTTTCGGGGCAATATATTCGGTAGTGTCTTCAATACTTGACGGTACGGCAAAAGCCGCGCAGTTCGTTGTAGACAGTGTAAGAATACCCGAAATCAAGTCAACCCACGGCAGCGAACCCAATAAAGTTTACAGCGCGCCCGTATCTACTACAGAAAGTAAAGAACCGCTCAACTTTTTAGACGATTCGGCTTTTGAACACACCGAAAACAAGAAGGTGGAAAATTTAAATTTCTTTGATACAGTTGTTACTAACCCTATAATTTCTGTGCAAAAACCTGCAGTTATGATCGTTTCAAATAGTACTATGCCACGCGGATATGGTGATGCACGCATAGAAAACGCTATTAACCACAGACAGTTTGAGCAGCAAATGATAGAGTTTGAGAGCTGCAAATTCAAGGGCAATCTTTTCAATACTTATCTAATATATGAATTGGGTGATACGGTTTATCTTATCGACCAGCATGCCGCGCACGAAAGGTTGATTTACGACCGTCTTCGTGAAAAAATGTCTAATAGAAAAATAGAAGGACAAGGGCTAATTATTCCCTATCTTTTCGATACCAACGCGCAGGAAACCGAGTTTATAGAAAACAATATCGAGTTAATCCGCAAAATGGGTTTTGATTTAAAACCTTTCGGGATAGGTTCGTTCAGGGTGGACGAAGTGCCTACCGATTTGCAGGATATAGACCTTTCGGAATTTTTTAAAGACTTGCTGTCAGATTTAAAAGAGCTTAAAGATATCAAGCTTGAAGAAATGCTGAAAGATAAAATCGCAATGACGGCTTGCAAACATGCGGTAAGAGGCGGTAAGCAGTTGACTGATGACGAGGTTGAAGCTCTCTTTAAAATGATGAAAGGCAATATGGGGCTTAAATGTCCGCACGGCAGACCCGTTTGCGTAACGCTCGACAAAAAAGATATTGAGAAAATGTTTAAGAGGATAGTGTAACTTGAACAAACTTCTCGTAATCTGTGGTGCGACGGCAACGGGCAAGACTGACCTTGCAGTAGACTGTGCCTTAAAACTTAATTCAGAAGTTATTTCCGCCGACTCTCAGCTAATATATAAGGGGCTTAGCATAGGAACGGCAAAACCGACGGCATCGGAAATGCGCGGAGTAAAGCACCATATGATCGATATTGTGGAGCCGACTTACGAGTACAGCGTATCGGAATATGCGCGGGATGCACAGCCAATATTAAGCGGTTTGCTTTCGGACGGAAAGATACCCGTAATCTGCGGCGGTACCGGCTTTTATATTAATTCTTTACTTTTTGATTTAAGTTACGGAAATATCGGCGAAAGTAAGGAGGTAAGGCAGTATTATACAAAACTCCTTGACGAAAAGGGTAAAGAATACGTTTATAATTTACTTAAAAAAGTAGATGCGGAAACTGCGAAAAAACTGCACGTAAACGATACTAAAAGAGTAATCCGTGCGCTTGAAATTTTTGAAGTTGGCGGCAAAAAAAAGTCCGACATCTTCGACGGACAAAAAGCAAAATATGACTATTTAGCGGTTGCAATTGATTATCCTCGGGAGGAGCTGTACGACAGGATAAACAGGCGCGTAGATATCATGTTTGAGCGCGGACTTGTTGACGAAGTTAAAAGTCTGTTAAAAAGCGGAGTAACCGAAAAAAACAGATGTATGCAGGCGATTGGCTATAAAGAAGTGCTAAATTGCCTCAATAATGGTAATAACGAAAGTACTATGCGTGATATAATCAAGCAAAATACCCGCCGTTATGCAAAAAGACAGATAACTTTTTTCAAAAGACTTGAAGGAATTGTTTGGTTGCCGCCAAGCGAAGCCACTGTGGAAAAAGTATTGGAGCTTTTGAATGGATAATTTAAAATTTATTGAGCAATGTGAAAGTAAGCTTTGCAACAACTTCAAATATTTAGACGACGTTGCCTATTTTAATCAGGTAAAAGTATTAAACGCTTTCAGCGAATACCGCGTTGCTTTGCGGCACTTTAACGGCACGACTGGTTACGGCTACGACGACGAAGGAAGAGATTCCCTCGGCAAACTGTATGCTAAAGCTTTTGGAGCGGAAAGCGGAATAGTTTCACCACACCTTTTATCGGGAACGCACGCTTTAACGGTTGCTTTATTTGGTTTGTTGCGTCCGAATGATACTCTTTTATGTATCAGCGGTATGCCTTACGATACTATACGCGGCGTAATTTTTGGAGAAGGCAACGGCTCGTTAAAAGACTTTAGGGTTAACTTTGAGTATTGCGAGCTTAAAGATAATAAGTTTGATTTACAAGCTATTAAAAGTAAGTTAAACAACCGCGTTAAAGTAGTATATATAC